>NZ_JBFNXI010000003.1:0-183408 GCF_040812445.1 Lentibacillus sp. L22
GGTTTGCGGGATTACCTAACTATATCAAGGTATACCTGCCTAGTTTGGGCTGCGAAAGTTGAGCCAATAATAAATACTTTTCGACTGGTGATCTTAGTGATGCCACGTTGTCCGAGCTGAATTAACAAACAGATCATCCAAACCGTTCCAAGTGTGACATGTAGTCCGTGTGTACCAGCCAGAATAAAGAAACCCGACCAGAATGCACTGGATTGCAATGTTGCCCCTTCCTGTACATAGGTGGCAAATTCATTGACTTCAAAACCAAGGAAGCAGAAGCCAAGAATTAATGTGATCACAAGCCATGTCATCAAGCTGTTCCTTGCACCACGTCGCATCTCATGAATAGCAATTCCACAGGTGAAACTGCTGGTTAACAATAAGAAGGTCATGATCAACGTATCTTTTGCTTCAAACAGTTCCCCGGATTCGGGAGCGCCTGCCGTACGACCAAATAACACAGCATAGGTCGCAAACAGGGTTGCAAACAGAGCAAGCTCAGCAGCAAGGAAGATCCAAAATCCAAGAATATTCAGCCGTCCTTGTTCCGATTGGTATTCCAGTGGTCGAGACTCTACATGTTGCTCACTCATGATCTAACCCCCTTCTTTCCCGCTCCAAACGTTTTATTTCAGCAACGCTAATATGATAGCCCTCATCATAGTCAAATGACCGGATAATCATCATGATAAAACCACCAGCCAGGAATATAGCTGCAAGTGGGATCCATTCAAAGACAAGCGCAAAACTTGCAAAGAACAAGATCAACATCATAATGAATGGTTTACCCGAATTGTTTGGCATATGAATTGGCTGCAGTTTTTTCTCCTCAAAGGTTGTTTCACCTTTTTCCTTCATTTCCATGAAGGCGTCCAACTGATGTACTTCAGGCAATGTCGCAAAATTATATGGTGGTACCGGAGTAGGCGTTGCCCATTCCAGCGTCCGTCCACCCCAGGCATCGCCAGTCTCTTCACGTGGACTATACCGGTAACTATAATAAACATTATAAACGAAAATCGCAAAGCCAATTCCCATTCCGAACGCGCCAATTGTTGAAATGAAATTAAGTGTGAACCATTCCGGCATGATATAGAATATCCGTCTTGGCATCCCGTCCCAGCCAATAAAATACTGTGGCAAGAAACAAACATGAAAGCCAATCAAGAAGAACCAGAAGGCCCATTTACCCAACCGTTCATTTAATTTCAATCCAAACATTTTTGGATACCAGTACGTTAAACCGGCAAAACATGCAAACACCGTTCCTGCAATCAGCACGTAATGGAAGTGTGCAATCAGGAAGTAGGAATTATGAAACTGGTAATCTGCCGAGGCCATTCCCAACATAACACCGGTTACCCCGCCAATCACAAAGCTTGGAACAAATGCCAACGCCCAGAGCATGGCCGTGGAAAATTCAATTTTTGATTTATACAGAGTACCAAGCCAGTTAAATATTTTCACACCGGTTGGTACAGCAATCAACATCGTTGAAACCGAGAATACCGAGTTGACAAATGCGCCTGCTCCCATGGTAAAGAAATGGTGAACCCAGACAAGGAAGCTAAGCCCGGCGATAATAATGATTGACCATACCATCGCATTATAGCCGAATAGCCGTTTATGGGCAAAGGTCGATATGACTTCCGAAAAGATACCAAACGCCGGCAAAATAACAATATATACTTCCGGGTGTCCCCACATCCAAAATAGGTTTGCCCACATCATCGGCAATCCCTCACCAGTAAGTGTGAAAAATTGCGACCCGAAAATCCTGTCAATCGTTAACAACGCAAGTGCGATTGTCAGAATTGGAAAGGCAAAGATAATGATAAAACAGGTTATCAACGAAGACCAGGTGAAAATCGGCATTTGAAACATTTTCATGCCAGGTGCACGCATTTTCAAGATGGTTACCATCAAGTTAATACCGGTCGCTAACGTACCTATACCAGCAAGCTGCAAACCTAGTAAATAAAAGTTTTCACCAGGTCCCGGACTCATTGCCGCCCCAGCCAATGGGGTGTAACTCGTCCAGCCGGCATCAGGTGATCCCCCAATAACAAACGAGATATTAAATAACATCGCTCCAAAGAAGAAAGACCAAAAACTAATCGCGTTCACAAACGGAAAGGCAAAGTCCCGCGCACCAATTTGCAATGGGACAACGATGTTCATTAAACCAATCAGAAACGGCATCGCCATAAAGATGATCATAACCGTTCCGTGCGTAGTGAAAATTTCATTATAATGCTGAGCGTTTAAAAAGTTCCAATTCGGAACCGCCAATTGCGCGCGCATCATTAATGCGTCCATCCCACCGCGAAATAACATCGCCAAGGCACTTAAAATATACATAATGCCAATTTTTTTATGATCAACCGTTGTCAGCCATTCCTGCCACAGCCATTTCCACTTTTTAAAATAAGTCAGGATAAAAATGATCGCTGACGTCACGAGTACAATAGCAACCATACCGCCATAAATCAGCGGTTCACCGGTAACGAAAAATTCATCTAGTTTCATGGATTCACCAACTTTCTATTTTTCATTTTCTATACTTTCTTTTACCGTTTTACGTTCCAAACCTATTGACTCTTTGTATAAATCCCTGAAACGTGAGATTTCATAATCCATTCCTGCATGGGTTCCATGATTTACCCAATCCAGGTGGGTCGATGAGTATGTCTGTTTATCCGTAAGCCCAGGCTTAATTAATTGGTCGTATTGCTTTTGTGTCAATTTCGGTGCATTTGCTTTTTTGTCCTTCACCCAATCCTGAAACGCGCCGGGATCTTCCGCATGTACTTTGAATTTTTGTTCAGCAAAACCTTCCCCATTGAAATTGGAATTCATTCCCTTATAGACACCAGGTTCATCCGCTTGCAAATAGAGAATGGTCTCCATCCCGGCCATGTTGTATTTCTGTCCGCCGAGTTGTGGGATCCACAGTGCAGCCATGGATCCTGTAGAGGACAGACGGAATTCAATCCGGCGATCAGTAGGGATGTGCAGATAATTCACTGTTTCGATCCCCTCTTCCGGATAACTGAAAATCCATTTCCAGTCGGCAGATGTTGCATAAACAACCAGCGGATCTTTTGAGCTGTTTTCTACCGATGCCTCTGGTGGCTTTTCCAAATCAAACAAGGTCGTAACTGTTGGGATAGCCAACGCTGTTACAATCAAGATAGGAATGACCGTCCAAATCGTTTCAATCAGATTATTCCCATGCATATTGCCATCATAGCTTTCCTCCGTACGATTTTTATGATTACGATATTTGATCACAATAATGGTAAATGCCACATAGACAACAAGAATAATCCCCCCCATAAAATATAGGGAGTATACAATCAAGTTACGCTGACTTTCGGCAACCGGTCCTTTGGGGTCAAAGATTGCCATTTGTTCACAACCACTCAACAAACAGAGAATTGCTACTAGTATAAGTGTCAGGCCTTTTTTGTTCACACGCATTCGTAACACTCCTAAGGTTATTTACTATCAACATCACGTTTAACTTGTAAATTCGATACCAGTTAGTTTAACAATCCAATACAAAAAGATAAATAGCTAAGAAAGCTTATATGATAATGTTCATGTTATTGTTGATACATTGACACAAAAAGTTTACATTTGTCGAATGAAAAACGAAAAGGTTTTGTATTTTCACGGAATATACATCACAAGCCCGTATAATATTTTTCACAAGTAGGCATACCCTAAAACATTTCCTTTCACACATACTTTGATTGGTCACAGTAAAACAAAAAGGCCGCTCCAATCAATGGGACAGCCTTCCTGTTTTACTTTTTATTTGCGTTTTCGTTTATTTTTCTTACCGTCCAAATTTAGAAACTCACTATCCTCGGAAAACTCTGCGTCGTTTCTGCCAATCTTGTCATGTCTCGTCCAATTGTTTTGTCTGCCTTTATCCTTATTGCGATTTTTGTTTTCTTCAGACATCATGGATCCTCCTCATATCAGGTACTTCATATAGATTGTCCATTTTGACAAAAATTATCAACCGCATACCCCGCTAATTGACACACATCAAAAAATCAAGTATTATGATAATAGACGAACATTTTTTATTTATAATATTTTATTATTCGTTTTTAGGAGTGTATATCATGGAAAATGTATTTGATTACGAAGATATTCAATTGATTCCCGCTAAATGTGTGGTCGAAAGTCGCTCGGAATGTGATACATCGGTAACATTTGGCGGACGTACATTCGAACTACCTGTTGTCCCCGCTAATATGCAGACAATTATTGATGAAAAGATTGCCCTTTATATGGCAGAGCATAATTATTTTTATATCATGCATCGATTCAAGCCAGAAAGAAGACTTCATTTTGTTAAAGATATGCAAGAGCGTGGGCTGTTTGCTTCGATAAGTGTCGGAGTTAAGAAGGAGGAATATGCGTTCATTCAACAATTGGCCGATGAACAGCTTATTCCTGAATATATTACGATTGACATTGCCCATGGTCATTCAAATGCGGTCATCAAAATGATTCAACATATTAAACAGCTTTTGCCTGATAGTTTTGTTATTGCCGGAAATGTTGGTACGCCGGAAGCGGTTAGAGAATTGGAGCATGCGGGTGCGGATGCGACAAAAGTAGGTATTGGCCCGGGAAAAGTATGTATAACCAAAATAAAAACCGGATTTGGTACAGGTGGCTGGCAACTTGCTGCCCTAAAATGGTGTGCCAAAGCAGCAAGCAAACCAATTATTGCTGATGGCGGGATTCGCACGCATGGCGATATTGCCAAATCCATCCGTTTTGGCGCATCCATGGTGATGATTGGTTCATTATTTGCCGGTCACGAAGAATCACCTGGTGAAACAATTGAAAAAGAGGGACAACGTTATAAAGAATATTTTGGCTCGGCCTCTGAATTTCAAAAAGGTGAAAAGAAAAATGTCGAGGGCAAAAAAATGTATGTAGATTATAAAGGACCACTGCAAGATACTCTGAACGAAATGAAACAGGATTTGCAATCATCCGTTTCTTATGCTGGCGGGAATAAATTGGATGCCATCCGTACTGTTGATTACGTAGTGGTCAAGAATTCGATCTTTAATGGAGATAAGGTATATTAAGTATAGGAAAAAGCGCGGGCCAACACGGTTATTCATGTTGGCCAGCCTGCCTTTCATATATGGTATGTTTTAATCCTCCTGCAAAACCCATTTCTTTAATCCATATGCCACGCCATTGTTCTCATGATGCACCGATACATAATCAGCCACTTCTTTCAGCTTTTCTTCCGCATTTCCCATGGCAATGCCCAATCCGGCTACTTCAAACATGGAGACATCATTTAAGTTATCTCCCATTGCAACGGTATTTTCCAACTCTATTCCCATATAATTGGCAAAAAATTGGAGCGCATTACCCTTACTTGCCTTTGGGTGTGCAATTTCCAGTTTTTGTTGACCGGATGTCGTTAGTGATATGTCATTTCGTTTTGCTAATTGCTCCTGGAGCTTGTCCCGTTTTTCTTGGTCAAACGAGAGAACAAATAGCTTATAAACCTCTAAAGGCTTGAAATCAATCGCATGGTAATCGGGAACATATGTGATACCACCCTGTTTCGACTGGGTATCAAGCATCTGATAGGCATGCTCGACATCAAGATTGCCCGTTTGTTCCTGCATATGTTCAATCTCTTCCATTAAGAATTGCTTTCCATCTTCTTCTATGTAAACTCCTTGATTCGTATAAATTTCGTAATATAATCCTATTTTTTCGATCAAATCCATGATGTCTGTCATTACGTTTACCGGAATAATCAAATGTTGAATTCGTTCACCCGCGTGAAATACGACCGCACCATTTCCCGTTATAATCGAGCAGTCTAACCCGGCCAGATGCAATATTTCCTGTGTATCATGCAGCGAGCGGCCAGATGAAATGGCAATCGTATTTCCCTGTCGTTGTGCCTGTTTAATAACTTCCCTATTCTCTTCGCTGATCGTACCATCATGTGATAAAAGTGTTCCATCCAGATCAATTGCAATTAATGTCAACGCTTTTCCCCCATTACAAATTTATCTTCTATTTAAGTTTGAATGAATCTCTTGCTTTTATTGAATCAAGGAAACACTCCTCTTCCATGAAAAAGAGGAGCGTTTGATCTTCATCATTCCGCCATTCCAAGACATTTTAACCCATATGCCAAACCATCTTCGTCAACCGTTTTTGTCACCATATCGGCATGTGGAATCAAATCCGGATGTGCATTTCCCATTGCAACGCCCATACCAACATACTCCAGCATTTCCCGATCATTTAAGCCATCTCCAAAGGCAACAGCTTCTTGTGGTGTCAGATTAAGATGCCGGAGCATATCCCGAATACCATGCGCCTTTGATAAACCTTTTGGCATCACATCCATCGCAAGTTCATGATACCGGACAAATGACAAATCCGTAACTGATTGTGTGTACAATTCTTCTTCATCTTCCTGGCAATAGAGCACAACTTGATATATGTCTTCCTGCTCCCAATAATCAGGATTAAACGCAGGTGTATAATGCAACTTTAATTCAGTGAATGTATGATTTACGTCCGGATGATCTTTCACATTGCAAACCGCTTGATCCATTCCGGAAAAAACGAGTGGATGATTATATTGTTTGGCCCGTTGCACCAACGTTTGCAAATATTCACGTTTCAGTGGATATTTTTGTATCACTTTTCCCTCGTGCACCATATATGTACCATTATAACTAACGAATGAGCTGATATCCAAGTCACCAGCTATTTCTTGAAAATGAAATGGTGGCCGTCCTGTTGCCAAGACAATTTCAATCCCTTTATCCTGTAATTTTTTGATCGCTTTTTTAGTTGGATCAGAAATAACCTTTTCTTTGTTTACCAGCGTCCCGTCAATATCAATGAAGACAATTTTATACATAAAATCTCCCTTTGCTTTTTGCCCTATTGTTCCCGAGATAACCAGTTTCGTCAAATGTGGTTAAGTTGAACCATTCAGGAATTTACTGGCAGTTTATCCCCTCAAGTTCTTGAAGTGGGGGGTATTACTGCCAGTTCATGCGTGATAGATAACAACGCCATCCCTTGTAATCTGCTGTTTTAATTCTGCATTTAATTCGTCACAAAATACGACATCACATGAATAAATACCAACCAGTTCATCTATTTCTTCCTTGACTTCAGCTTTCTGGTTCCCTTTTGTTGAAATACATAAATCAATATCCGAATTATAAGCCGCCATATTTTTTGCCCGGGAACCAAATAAAGTTACTTTAACAATAAAATCATGTTGTTTAAAATAGTTCATCAAATGATTGTAGACTGATTTTTCAATACCGTACATTTACATCACACGTTCTTTCAATGGTAAAAATATATTTGGGTAAATTAACTTAAAACTATCTGTATCACCGTATCACTCTCAACTATGATATCATGAATTTTTATAATTTAAAGCATGAATTAATGGAGCGTAAACTAATCACTTATTTGGTAGAAAACAATGAAATCAGCACTTTATGAACCCAAGTGCGAATATAGATAAAAAGCATGAAGTTAGCAAAAACCCCATGCTTTGTTACCAGAAATTTTTATTGTCGTTTGAATTACGCATCCACAAACAACGGAATCAGCTCTTGCTTATCCACATCGACCAAGCCGAGATCGCTTATTCGGATTTCCGGAATAACGGTCAATGTTAATGAAGAAAAGGCCATGGCTGGTGACCGTCTGCCTACTTTCACTCCCATTGATTTGGCTATCTCGCTAAAACGTTCAACTTTTGGTGAAAGTTCCTCGATTGGCTCAGGTGACATCAAACCAGCTAATGGTAAATGCAATTGATCCCTGATTTGACCGTCCTTCACCAAACATAATCCGCCACCAGCTTTTTGTACCTGCTCTGCAGCCAATAACATATCATATGCATTTGTTCCGACAACAACTAAATTATGACTGTCATGCGCAACCGTTGTCGCATAGGCACCATGACGAAGGCCGGAATTTTTCAATACACCGACAAACGGTTCCCGATTTTGTCCATGACGGCCAGTAACAGATGCAAACACATAATCCTCTGGCAGCGATGTTATTTTCCTATCGTTTACCTGCAATTTCAATGTTCCTTTTTCTGTTGTACCAACTTTTGTAATTTCCATTGTATTTAATGTAACCGTACCATTTTCCACGGGTGCATGGATGATAAAATCTTCCTCTGTCAATTCCGGAATACGCACCGTATTTCTTAGCAACGGTGGAATTGCACTGGTGATTTCTTCGGTTACCTGACCGTCTGCCACCAATTGTTTCCCACTTACAAATACATCATTGACTTCCATCGTTTTCAAATCGTCTACTAAGGAAAAATCAGCCAGATATCCGGCTGCAATTGCGCCACGATCATGCAAGCCATAACGAATGGCACCGTTTAATGATGCATATCGAATCGCCAATGCTGCCGGTATCCCTTCCTCAATACACCGGCGAACGACACGGTTCATTTGCCCATTTTTTAACATATCACTTGGCTCTACATCATCCGTACACATAGCGATATTGGAGACATGTGGTACAGATTTCCAAGCCTCTGCGGCTATATCGGCAAACTGGCTGACACTGGATTCACGTATATAAACCAGCATACCGGCACGCAGTTTTTCCACAATCTCTTCACTCGTGCGGCTCTCATGATCGGAATTGACCCCTGCGGCTAAATAGGCATGCAGGTCACGACCCGAAACCCTGGGCAAATGACCTTCATTCCGTACACCAGCATCCAAGCCCTTCTGAACAATGCCCGCCATTCTTGGGTTTTGTTTAATGACACCGACATAATCCATTAATTCAGCCACTCCCACAACGTTCGGTAATTGCAACAGTGCCTCCATATCATCCGGATTGAATTCTGCTCCTGCAGTTTCCAAGCCAGGCACAGCCGGTACACAGGAAGGAATGGTAGTTAAAATTTTCACGGGCAGATCCTTGCTTGCTTCCACCATATACTTTACCCCTTCTGCACCTAAACAATTGCCAATTTCGTGTGGGTCAATCACTGCAACCGTTGTGCCATGTCTTAGAACCGCTTTGGCAAACATATCTGGCGGGATCATCGTGCTTTCAATGTGCACATGGCAATCGATCAAGCCTGGAACGGCATATTTTCCTTTTGCATCTATCTCATGTTTCCCCTCCATCGGGAATGTTGGCTGGTTATTTTCATACCGGGCAATCGCTGCAAACCGATTTTCTTTCATGCCAATATCTGCCTGGTAAATTTCCGCTGTAAAAACGTTGACCAAGTTTACTCCACGAATAATCGTATCCATTAATTCATCTCCGCGTGCAGCGGCAACAATGTGTTCACGCATATGTATGTCAACACTCCTTTTCTCTTTATTATTCAGCTAATGTGATGAAATAAATAATTAATGGGATCATCACGATATACAGACCCCAATGTACTTCCCTAAATCTTCCTGATAGACTTTTTACTACCACATAAATGATGATTCCAGCGGCAATACCATTTCCAAAGTTAAAGGTGAATATGGTAATAACGATCGTCATAAATGCTGGCAATGATTCGGTTACATCAGCAAAATTAATATTTTTAACCGAAGATAGCATCGTTAATCCAACCAAAATGAGCGCTGGCGCCGTTGCCTCGGTTGGAATAATCATGATCAGCGGCGTTATAAATAAGGTAAGCAGGAATAAAATACCGGTCGTTACCGATGTTAAGCCAGTACGTCCGCCAGCTTCAACTCCTGCTGCTGATTCCACATAGGTGCTCATAACAGGGACAGAGAACAAAGAGCCCAGCACGGTGCCACCAGCATCAACGGAAAATGGTTTATCAATATTCGGCAAATCCCCATTTTTATCCAACATATCTCCTTTGCTAGCTACTCCTAACATGGTACCAAGACTCGAGAAGAAATCGGGTACAAAAAATGCCAACATAAACGGAAAATAGGAGATCTTTAATGCCTCCATAATGTCCAATTTAAAGGCTACCGGTGCGATGCTTTGTGGAAGTGAAAAGACCGAATCCGGCAATTTGGTAACCCCCATTGGTATGCCGATTAATGTGACAATAACAATACCAATCAACAGGTGCCCACGCACATTCCTTGCCAACAGTACACTCATAATCATGAAACCAATTAATGCTAAAATTGCGTTTGGTGAGCCGATATCTCCAAGCTGCAATGAATTGGCATCTTCACTCGCTACCACAAGCCCTGCATTGCGAAAACCAATTAATGCGATAAATAACCCAACCCCTGCTCCGATAGAAAGTTTGATTGCAGGCGGCATTACTTTGACGATAAGCTGTCGCAAACCCAAAATCGTAAATAAAACAAATAGAACACCCGAAATAAATACCATTCCCATCCCGACTTGCCATGGGATCCCCTCTGATACAACTAATGTAACCGATAAAAAAGCAACGGAACCAAGACCCGGCGCTAAAGCAAATGGACGATTACTGTAAAGTCCCATGATAATTGTGATGATACCGGTCATCAGAATCACGGCAATTGTTACCGGACCTTTGGGTATTCCACCCTCTTCCAGCATACCTGGTACAACGATTAAAACATAGAGCATCGTCATAAAAACAGTTAATCCTGCGGTAAATTCCGTTCTCACATTTGTTCGATGTGCGGTTAATTTAAATAATTTTTCCGTTATTTTATTGTTCATGATGTTTCCCCCTTGATGCCAGCGATATTCAAGCCTATTTCTAACTAATAACGAACATTCAGATTGATTTTTACCAATTCATTCGTAATTTATTATACTGCTTAATTTATCAGTAGGATAATAGATTGTCAAGGGTAAACACGAACATTACGTAATATATTTCTGCAAAAGTACGGAAACGGTGAAATTCGGGGTCTAACCCTCCGAAGCATTAAAGCCCCCCATCACACGAACGTAATTGTGTAAGGGGGGACTTACACCTTAAAAACTGTCCAGATTATCCAGGTTATTCTCCTTTATCCCGTCTGGTTCACTGCGAATGATATCGCGGCCATATTTATGGAACACATCTACATGTGCCAGCTTGCCTGCTTTCGCTTCATCAAGTGCAGTTATATAGTCCAATTCCCTGCCGCTTTCCGTTTTAAAGGCAATAATATCACCGTCATCATTCTTACGGACTGCCACTATTTGTTCTTGCCTCAGATGCGCTGAAGCACTGCCAGCTTCCATATCCGATTGATTCCTGTATTCATCATATACTTGTTCAAAATCTTTATTTTCCATAAAAAAACACCTCCATCTATACGTTTAGTATGAATGGAAGGTGTTTGATTTATGTGTTTTCATCGAATTTGTTTAGCTTATTCCCATCTCTACAATGAATTTGTCGCCTGTCTCCGTTTACTTTTGATCCATCTGCCCTCCAAATTAAATACGAAATAAACCAGTAAAAGCACAACACCAAGTATTGTGGCAAATTCGTACATGGAACTATAGCCAACCCTACTGACGACTGTACCAAGGATGATAGCACCAACTGCATGTCCTAAGTCCATAAAGCTCAATGCCATTGCATTTGCTGTTGCCTTGTTGCCTGGAAGCACCCGGCTGACCGCCCACGCTTGCAATGTTGGTTGCATCACACCATATGCCAAACCATAAAAAACACTTGCTATTACCAGCGTGCTCATATTTTGCATATTGGCAAGCATCATCAAGCCAATAATCGCACAAATAGCGGAAGGATAAAGCAACACTTTATGTCCTCTTCTATCATAGATTCTACCGGAAAATGGTCTGGTTATCAGTAGCATAATCATAAGAATGAAGAAAAAGAAAGAAGTATCACTCATTCCCACCGATTTTCCGAGACCATCAAGAAAGTTCACATTACCAGTAAAGGTGATATAAAATAAAAATAGCAATAAGCACGGAATAAACGCTTTACCCGCAAAAGCCGATTGTAATAACGATGTATTTTGCACTTGTTCTTTGTCATAGTCATGCACTTCTTCCATGTCTTCTCGTTTAAACAACATTGCACCAGCAAGAATAGCGACTATAAGGACGAGCGAAAAAATAAGTAACGCGTAAAACGATACGGAATGAATAAAAAATAGCGCAACCATAGGGCCAATCGTTGTACCCACGCTGGTCGCCATACCATAATAACCAATTCCCTCGCCCAGGCGGTGATTTGGAACCACGTTTGTCACCACGGTAGCTAATAGTGTCGTCGTAACACCAAATCCCAACCCTTGAAACACTCTCAAGATAACCAAAGCGGGTATAGATTCCCAAATAAAACTAAACAAAATCATGAAAAAAATATAAACAATGGATAATACCAGTAACTTTTTCATGTTAATTTTATGCATCATCATTCCCATAATCGGCCGGGACACAACCGCCGCAAACATAAATGCGGTCGTCATAAAACCAGCATTTGCAGGATTGTGACTAATTTCCGTCACATAAACCGGAAAACCACCTAATAAGGCTTGCAGACTTAGGAAGAATAAAAAAGTTAATGTAACAGCAAGTATATATTGCCATGTCCATAATTTCTCCTTTGTTTGTTTCAATGAAATTCCTTCTTTCTCGGTCTAAAAAATAATGTTATCCATTCGTAAAAGAATCTGCTAGTCTAAATAATGTCCCGCAGAAAACGGACAATAGCCATTATTATACTAGATTACCTTTCATATGTTGAGGTATTTGATCAGTATTCATAGATTTAATAGTATCTGTTTTGAAACATTACTTTTACCAGCCCAGATGCATCTCGTGATTTTCAAAACAAAAATTCCGCAGGCATCACCCCCACGGAAATAAAGTCTATCTATTATAATGTATGAACCTGAGCCACTTTCGCTGAAAACCCAACCCTATGAATTCGGTCAACAATATCTGCCATGGTTATCAAACTTTGATCGAATGTTACACAACCCATTCCATTCTGCCAGTCCACTTCAATTTCAATGACACCTTGCATCTTTGAAACGGCTTTTTCAATTTTGATTGGACAGTTGATGCAATGCATCCCATCAATATCCAAATACGCTGTTTCGATCATGCTCACCACCTTTGGGCACTAATAATACATTCTATGTTTACCCAAAACAGCTTAGAACAACGGACAAGGTATGAAAGTAAGCCATCATGAATCAACTACCTTGCCTCTTTATTATTCACCATACCATCAACTTGAGAAATCATATCCGAAATCATTTCACCAGCGGATTGTTGTTTACTTGAACGTGGATTTTGACCACACCAAAGGGACATCCATTCAGGCCGATTTTGTTTACCTGCTTCACTGCGAATCGGTTTTGTTAGCGTATTTTGAATCGGATATTTCGGCAGTTTATTCTCATATTTTGCCATTTTTGTGATAAACTCGTTTCTGATGCCTCTTGCAGGTTTACCGCTAAATGATGAGGTCACAACCGGTTGATCCTCATGACTGTTCAAAATCGCCTCTTTATGTTGTTCCGCCACTCCGCTTTCCAGACTAGTGACAAAGGCCGTTCCCATTTGGACAGCTTCAGCACCCAATACCAGAGCTGCCAGAACACCTCTCCCGTCCATGATACCGCCTGCTGCAATCACCGGAATATCGACATGATCCACGGTTTGCGGAACAAGTGCCATTGTCCCGATCATCGCCTCCGCAAATGATCCTATAAAGGTTCCACGATGACCTCCAGCTTCACTTCCTTGTACAACTACCATATCCATACCGTTTTCCTCGTTGGCGATCGCTTCTTTTACGGTCGTCGCGGTTCCGATCACCGTCACATCGGCCTTCTTCAGTTCGTTTACCATTTCTTTAGTTGGCATACCGAATGTAAAACTGCATACGGGAATTCGTTCTTTTATCACAATCTCCATTTGCTTTTCAAAAAGAGATGTGGATGGTTTATTCACTTTTGGTATTTCCGAAATATTCAATTCTTCCCGAAAAGGCCGGAGCCATTCATTTGCTTGTTCGATTTCTTCTTCGGATACATCCGGAGTTTCCGGAATAAATAAATTCACGCCAAAATGGTTATTCGTGAGCTGTTTAATCTTCTGAATACTCTCTTCCATCTGTTCCGGACTCATATAACCGGCACCAAGCGTCCCAAGGGCACCAGTATTGGAAACAGCAGCAACCAGTTCAGGCGTTGTAACACCTCCAGCCATCCCCGCCTGAACGATTGGATATTTGATATGCAAATCTTGTGTGATTCTGTTTTCATACCACATCTTTACCTCTCCTTAGTTTCTGTTATCATCAGCCTTGCAATACTTTAATTGTAGACCTGGAGCAACTGAAAAATCAAACAATCATTATGTTCTTGTCCGAGAGTTTTTTAATTTAATGAAATCATCGTAATTAATTTTTCGTAATCAATTTCTTTTACTGCAATAACCACAGGAAAAGACAAAGCTAGGTCATTAATCATGTATCCGTTATCATAATATATATTTAAAAGGTTATATGGAGGGATTTCCTATGTATAAGCTCTGGAAATGGTACCTGGGAAAGTCGTTTATCTCGAAAATTTCGGTTGGATTTTTGCTGGGAATTATCGTTGGTTTGATTTTCGGTCAGTCAGCAAGTGTGTTGGCGCCTTTGGGAGATGTGTTTCTAAATCTCTTGAAAATGATCGTCATTCCTCTCATTCTATTGACAATCATTGTTTCCGTAAATAATGCCAATCCCAAAGAATTAGGACGTATTGGTGGTAAAATTTTTCCCTACTACATTATTACGACTGCTATCTCCGTATTTCTTGGTCTTGTGATTGCCAAAATGATTAACCCCGGAAGCGGCCTGGAATTGCCAACCAGCACGAATATGGAAGTTTCAGAAGCACCATCGCTAATTGATGTATTGTTACAAATCATACCTGCAAATATATTTCAATCCCTTGTCGATGGTGATGTTTTGAGCATTGTCTTTTTAGCGGTGATTGTTGGGTTTGCCATCTCCTTCATGCGCAATTCCACGGAATCACACATGAACGAATGGGGATCGCTATTGTTGAAGTTGATGGAAGGTGGCAGTGAGGTGAGCTTTCGAATTTTAAATGGTATCTTACAATATGCACCAGTTGGCGTGTTGGGAATTACGGCATCAACCATTGGTAATCAAGGGCTTCATACCTTACAATCATTAGCCAAATATGTCGGTGCATCTTATCTTGGCGTTGCGATTCATATGTTTATCATTTTTTCGATATTGTTATTAATTTTTAAAGTTCCTGTATTGAAATTTTTCCGTGACATACGTGAAGCAATGATGACAGCTTTTGTTACGGCCAGTAGTTTAGGTACGCTCCCAATCACCATTAAAAATGCGCATAAAGCAGGTATCAGTGATCGAGTGGCCAATTTTACTCTGCCAATTGGTGCCACTGTCAATATGAACGGTTCCGGAATTCATTTTGGGGTTGGCGTTGTGTTTGCTGCCAATATTGTCGGTTATGATCTCTCAATCGGCGCAATTGTTGCTATTATCTTGACCGGAACACTAGCTGCAGTGGGTACTGCCGGTGTACCTGGAGCGGGGTTAATCGGTATGTCGATTGTATTTACACAAGCAGGGCTTCCAATTGAAATTGTTGGTCTTACAGCAGGTGTAAATGTGTTAACCGATATGGTTTTTACCTGCTGTAATGTGACCGGTGATCTGATTGGAGCAGCTATTGTCGATAAGAGTGAGAAAAAACATATAATGTCGACGAAAGATGCGATAAATGAAACGACTTCCAATTAAGGCTTAAGGACTTTGCAAAGGGCAAAACGTAAAGTTACGTAAAGTTATTGCAACGATGTAAAGTCTGCCACTCTTCCTCTTAATAATTTCAATGCCCAAAAGGCCAGAAACAGCTTTTTTGCGATTTTCTAGCAACTTTTAAATCTGTGCATTATCATTCCGTTTCGTTATCATTCAAACTCATCATCTACTAAATCACTACCTTACATTTCCCATAAAATGAACGACCTGTTTTGTTTGATCAAAGAGCAATTCACCAGCTTCGTTAAAACATTGCTCTAATGACAATGGCCTATTAATAATGGAAAAGCAGCCGGAAAATCTTTCTCGTAATAAGTCTAAATCCCCGTTGAGACTTCCGGAAATTAAAACAACTGGAACGTCGTATTTCCTTGCGATTGTGGCAACATAACCGGGTGCCTTTCCATAAAGGGTTTGTTCGTCACTCTGCCCTTCCCCGGTAATAACGAGGTCAGCAGTTTTAATGGCATCTTCAATACGTATTGTTTCCCCTATTAATTCTGCACCGGAAACCAAGCTGCCACCAATTGACATAAGCGCAAAGCCTAAGCCTCCCGCTGCTCCTGCTCCTGGTCTTTCTTGCACATTGATGCTGAGATTAGCTTCAACCTCATTTGCAAAACGACCTAAAGCTTTATCCAATTGTTTTATTTCATGCTTAGGCACACCTTTCTGTGGACCAAAAACATGAGTTGCCCCTAACTCGCCACATAATGGATTTTCTACATCGCTTGCGACTTTAAATTCTGCTTTGGTCAATCTTTTGTCCATATGATCAAATTTAATCGTTTTCACGCGATACAAATCTCGTCCATACCCGGTTATCTGTTCACCATTTGCATCCCAAGCGTCCATTCCCAGAGCAAGCAGCATTCCCAACCCGCCATCATTTGTAGAACTGCCACCTAACCCGATAATAAAGGAATCACACCCCATATGAAATGCATGAACAATGACTTCGCCGATGCCATATGTTGTTGTATTGTTTGGATGACGTTCATTGTCAGGTACTTGTGTTAAGCCTACAATATTTGCGCACTCAATAACCGCCGTATTTGTATTTATAATTCCATATGAAGTGGTTATTTTATCCCCCAAAGGCCCAGTACAATCTACCTCTATACGTTCGCCGTTGCTAGCATTGAGTAAAGAATCCAGTGTCCCCTCCCCACCATCTGCCATCGGTTTTTTTGTGACGAAATAACTATTGTTAACATCCATTATAGCCGATTTCATTATTTCGGACGCCTCAACTGATGTTAAACTCCCTTTAAATGAATCCGGCGCGACAACAATATTCATAGTAATCTCCTTTATTGTTCAAATTAGGTTTTGCTTGATTAATAATATTTTCCGCTTCTGTTTGATATTCTGATGGGAGCCTTTTTACAAAGATCCCTTTATACGTCATGCTCATTGTTAACCGTATACCCCACGTTTTTCCCTCTTTCCTTTATTATATTCGATTTTTGTTTGAATTCCATCATTATTATTACGGTTTTTTGTTTAAATGGCAAAAATGGAAAAGTTAAATATAGGTTGTAAATTGGTAGTAGAAATTGATTTTTCATCTAGGATAAAAGTGAATTTTTACATGATGTAACCTGGAGAAAAATAAAAAATGAAGAAAGTACTGTTATATCCACCAAAATATATCATTTATACTATCCTACAAGTTTCCAGACTAAACAAATAAGTGGCAAATAGACATAAACAATTGATATCATTCTAGTAACCGCTTCCGTAGATGAGCTGCTTCCTATTGCCTTAATGATTACAAAACAATTTGCAGCGCTTTTTTACCAAGGATGCAACAGAAGGTGTTCTGGCTTTCATCGACTGTGAACACCTTCATTCAAACAATCTAAAAAGGAGTGTTTCATCCATGACAGACCAAGCAATATTATTTACGACCAATGAAAATGGTGTTGCTACCATTACTCTTAATCGTCCCAAAACAATCAATGCTTTGACGTATGACATGCTAGTTCCAATGAAGCAAAAAATTCAGGAATGGGAGCAGGATCAGGCCATTCAGATGGTTATTCTTAAAGGCGCTGGTTCTAAAGGATTTTGTGCTGGCGGAGATATGAAAGCATTGTACAAGGCCAGACAGGACTCGGAGATATTGCAGGAAGCTGAACAATTTTTTGCAATTGAGTATCAAACAGATGAATTGGTAGCACAATTTTCCAAACCAATTGTTGCCTGTTTGGACGGTATCGTCATGGGCGGCGGTATCGGTCTTTCCTATGGTGCAAGCCATCGTATCATAACGGAACGCACCAAATGGGCGATGCCGGAAATGAATATCGGCTTTTTCCCAGATGTTGGAGCCGCCTACTATTTAAACAAAGCACCTGGTTACATTGGACGCTACCTTGCTCTGACAGCCACCGTACTTCATGCGGCTGACGTACTGTACATAAGTGGTGCGGACGCTTTTATCCCGAGTGATAGATTAACAGACTTACTGCATCAAATCGAAACAACAAACTGGCATACAACCAACACGGGAAAACAACTCCAAGAACTCCTGGATGCCTATACAGAACAACCAAAAACAGATGGAACATTGGCATCACTACAAGCAGATATTGACCGATATTTTCCCTTTAATAGTGTGGAAGAAATCATCGATGCCTTGACAAAAGATACAAGTGATTTTGCAGTTAAGACAAGAGAAACGATTCTTTCCAAATCACCTGTCTCTTTAAAAGTAACTTTGGCACAATTAATCAAAGGAGAAGGAGAAACACTCAAAGCATGCCTGGAAACGGATCGTATACTTGCCCATCATTTTATGCGGAATGAAGATTTTTTTGAAGGCGTCCGGTCCGTGCTAGTTGATAAAGACCACCAGCCACAATATCGATACAAGCAATTAGCAGATGTATCCGAAGAATTGGTGAGCTCTTTTTTCAAAGCTTATTAGGAACTTAATGAAAAATTATAAACGCTAAAACAGCAAGCAGCACCATACATGTAAACGGTATAAAGCAAAAGGTATAACAGCATTGGATACACCGTCAAAATCTGCTTTACCGAATCATACTTTGCGCAAAATTTCGTTAAATGTATTTACATTCTTGTCAAAATAGTATAAATTTTAAAGTAGGCAGGTGATTTAAACGAAATGAGGTGGGCAAAAATTGGCAAACAATGTGAAGGGCAGCTTTTTTGACGGTGCATTCGGCAGGTATATTGTACCCGGTATTGTCCTGCAGTCAACATTAATAGGAGGTGGGTATGCAACAGGAAGAGAAGTGGTTCAATACGGAGCACGATTTGGAGCATTAGGCTGGGTTGCCGGGGTTTTTATTATCATTGGATTTGCTTTGATGGCATTTCTCATGTTTGAGATTGCCAGAAGGTTCAGGACCTATGATTACCGCAGTATGATCAAGCGACTCTTGGGTCCTTTATGGTTCTTATTTGACATCATCTATTTCCTGCTGGCGATTTTAATGATTTCTATTGTTATCGCAGCAACCGGATCAATTTTACACACCACTCTTGGATTTAATTATTGGGTTGGGGTTGCGATTATTGCAATTTTGACAGGACTTTTAAACTTTTACGGAGATAAACTCATTGAACGTTTCAAAACGATTGGTACCGTTGCTTTATTTTCCGGCTATATCATTTTTGCGATCCTGGTTATTTCATCCACGAAAGGCGAAATCAAGGAAGTATTCGCTGCCGGTGATACCAGCTTTGGCGGTAACTTTACCGTTTGGTCCGTCATTTGGGCAGGCATCATTTATGTTGGGTACAACCTGGCTGTTTATCCAGCAGCATTATTTACACTAAGACGGCAAAAGTCGATGAAAGATACGATCATCGCTGGCATCGTAGCTGGTGTACTAATGACCGTTCCTTGGTTTTTAACCTATGTCGCTTTGATGGGCTATTATCCTAGCGAAACAGTTTTCAACGCAGAAGTACCATGGCTGCATATGCTTAATGGATATGGCTTATGGGTTGTTATCATTTTCGGAATCGTTGTTGGCTGGACATTAATTGAAACGGCAACAGGACTTATTCATGCGTTTATCGACCGGGTGAATTACAACCTTGAAGAAGTTGGCAAAAAACAGATGTCCAAAGGGATGGACGGAACAGTTGCCATTATTGCACTTATCCTTTCCGCCATACTTTCTGGTGTAGGTATCAGTGATCTCGTATCAATAGGTTACACGATTCTGGGATATTGTATGCTGGTTGTATTCGGCCTTCCATTATTAGTGATCGGATTCTATCGCATTATTAAAGGTCATAAAGCACCGGCAAATGAACAAGTGACAGATAAAATTAGTTAACCTCTTACCTTTAAATTACAAAAACATAAACAAAACAGTTGTTAGTGAGTCTTTAACAACTGTTTTGTTTATTTAATCGTTATAAAATATCATTGTTATTCTGCTGTGCTTCTTGTACCTGTTGACGTAGATCATGCAGCTGCTCGGACGCTTGTTGAAACTGCGGATTATCCGTTGCCTCTGTTCCAGCCTGAAGACGTGCGTTATGCAATTCCTCCTCCGCCTGTTGCAGCTGGTGTTCAGCTTGTTCAAGCAATTGCGCATCAGACCCCTGTGCATTACGAATCGAAGTTTTAGCCTCATTAATTTGCTGACTGGCTTTTTGCAGTTGCTGGTGTAAATGCTGCTGTCCCAATATTTATACCCCCGATAAAATTTACTTGTTGGCATATATTGTTCCCCTAGTTATTGAGATTATGTGTTTTAAATATGTAGTAGAGACTGAACGAAAAAAGCCCATTAAAAATATAATTATTTTTCAAGAAAAAGAATCCCATAAAAACTGGTTTGTAAAGTAGAAATCAATTATTCGTCGGAATTCCACTTGTAAAACCAAATTTTATACGCTTTATAGCAAATTTCGTCCAATTGTAACGCACTTCCACAAAAATCATTTATCCGGTATAATAGATTTAACAGGAAGGAGGTTAATGAAATGGAAGAATCGTCACTAAAAGAAATTCTAAATGCACTTCAATTACATTCCGGGCGTACTGATGAGAAGATCAAACAGGCGCTTCAATCGCATTCCGAGCGTACTGATGAGAAGATCAAACAGGCACTACAATCACATTCTGAGCGTACTGATGAGAAAATCAAACAGGCACTACAATCGCATTCTGAGCGCATTGATCAGAGAATAGAACAGAGTCTTCAATCACATTCTGACCATATCGACCAAAAACTGGAACAGCGATTTCAATCATATTCTGACCACATCGACCAGAAACTGGAACAGCGATTTCAATCATATTCTGACCACATCGACCAGAAACTGGAACAGACGAAATTGGATTTGCAGAATCAGATGAATGAGGGTTTCAAGCAGGTTGATAAACGTTTGGATAATCTCGATAAAAAATTTACCGGTCTACGCGTTGAACTAACCGAAACCCAGGAGACAGTCAACTTTCTATCAAGTAAATCTGCACAACATGAGCGAAAACTACAAAACATCTACTGAGTTCAATCCTAAATTTCCATTACTTATAACAACCACCTCCATGATCGCTACCCAAAAAATATCATCGATTGTAGAGGTGGCTTCTGTATGCATGATAGAGAGCCAATTTATTTAACTTCGCGCAGTGTACTTCTACGACTTGATAGGGAACCATCGACTCGACACTCAGAGATTCTTTGGCTACTGTCTTCATCGCTTCTGCAACCTCTGGATTAAATGTTTTCCCGTATACATCCAGTTGATAAACACCTAGTTCCTCCAAATTCCGTAACAACATTTGTGACCATTGGTTTAACAAATGATTCCAAACAGCATCATCTTCTTTTAATCCCGACAAAACGTGATCCATTTCGTCCAACAAACTAATCAATCGTATCCATGGTAAAATCCCGTTGACGTTCATAACGCTGATGCTCAGACATTAAATCATTTTGTTGGTTGTAATTTGACAATTCTTTCGCAAACTGATCCATCTTTTCCTCCATGTTTTTATTCGATTTAAATTGGACCCGGGTTAATTTCGTCAATTGATCTGTAACATTTTTTAAATACGTTTGCACCGTTGCAAATTCCTTTTGTACATATTCCCATTCCGAGGATGTCTCATCTTTCTTTTTTCCAGAATTTCCAGTTCATGTTATTCTCCTTATTAACGCTGATACTTATAGTGATTCGACAAATATATACTATTCCCTTCAAAAATCGCCCATTATTTTTATTGGTCAATTATATCTTTTTACGGATAAAAAATAAAGAACCCTTTATAGTTAAGGATTCTTTAGGTATGATTCCGATTGGGCTCGAACCAACGACCTCTACCCTGTCAAGGTAGCGCTCTCCCTGCTGAGCTACGGAATCGATTGATATAATTTCGATCAAAACGGCGATACATTAATGTTACTTTAACGGTAACCAATCCATATATCATCTGTTTACATGAAGTATTATAGCAATAAGTCTGCTACCTGACAAGCCCTTTTTTTATCGGTGATTCACTTTATCGGCAGCTCTTACCTGTCTCTTTGTCCCAATCCGTGATAAACTTAAGTGTGGAAGTGAGGTGTGAGCTGTTGCGAAGAAAAGGAACAATGAAAGATTATACAATTAAAAGTCGGTATTTGGATGAGGATATGACATTAAAAATTTATTATCCTGAAGCTTTTTCTCCTTTATACAAATACCATATTTGTATCATGCAGGATGGGGACGATTATTTTCAATTGGGAAGGGTAGCAACATTAAGCGATAATCTTCATGAAACGGGAGAAATTACAAATACCATATTTGTCGGCATTCATTACCGGGATAAATTTGACCGCAGAGAGAAATATCATCCCAACGGTAAGCAAAACAATGCATATACCAAATTTTTGATCAATGAAGTGGTACCATTTTTGGATGATTTGCTGCCCGCTTATCATATGGGTCAGTCACGAACATTAATGGGGGATTCACTAGCCGGAACACTGGCATTAATGACAGCTATTCATTACCCCAACACATTTAGTAACGTGATTATGCAGTCACCTTATGTCAATAATACCGTAATACAGGCTGTGACAAATGCCGGTGATATTGCTTCACTTGATATTTATCATACAATTGGCACAGAAGAAACGGCTGTACATACGACAGACGGTTCCGTAGAGGACTTCCTGACACCAAACAGAGACTTGCACAAACTTCTGGTCACAAAAGGAATGAGCTATTTTTACCATGAACTGGACGGCCCACATACTTGGAAACCATGGCAAAAAGATTTGCAACAGGCATTAACCACTATATTGGAACCATGAATTCCTTGTGTTAATTATCATGAAATTTTCGACAAATGCTTTTCAACTGTTGTTACTTTTTGTTATAATGAAGAGTAATCATATGATAGAATAAATGTGCTATCATAATAGGGAGTAAAATAAGAACAAGGAGGTTGTATGATGAAGTACGGTATTGTTACCTTTCCATCCAAGCCTGTCCAAGATGAAGTCAATTCTTATAGAAAACGGTATGATCCGCATTATGCGTTAATTCCGCCACATATTACGTTAAAGGAAGCGTTTGATGCAACAAATGATGAGCTGGAAACGCTCGTAACCGAATTAAAACATATTGCAAACGAAACAAAACCGTTCAAAATCAACGTGAACAAAGTAAGTACATTTGCTCCCGTAACCAACACCATTTATTTGAAAGTGGAGCCGATTCAGGAATTGATCGATTTACATGAAAAGCTGCAAAGCGACAAATTCCCCGAGAGCGAGGAATATACATTTGTTCCACATATCACGATTGCCCAGAAATTAAAATATGAAGAGTACTCCGATATTTTTGGCAGCTTAAAAATGAAAGATTTCAAAATTGAGGATACCATTGATCGTTTTCAATTACTTTATCAGTTAGATAATGGCTCGTGGACTGTTTATGAATCTTTTGTGTTTGGGAAGGAATACGTGTGATTATCAAACGTGCCCGAACTGAGCAAGAAATCAAACAAGCCTTCCAGGTACGTACCACAGTATTTGTTGACGAACAGCACGTACCGCCGGAAGAAGAAATTGATCATTTCGATAAAGAAGCAATCCACTTTATTGGGATTCAGGATAATCATGCCATCGCTGCCAGCAGACTACGTTTTACGGAAGATTATGGTAAGTTGGAGCGTATCTGTGTCATGAAAGATGCACGCGGAAAATCATATGGTTCTGAACTGATCAGGAAAATGGAAACAGAAATAATGGAAAACGGGTATCAAAAAGCAAAATTAAATGCACAAACTCATGCGGAAAAATTTTATAAACGACTGGGCTACGAAACGATTTCGGGGGAATTCCTTGATGCAGGTATCCCACACGTTACCATGATTAAGAATTTGGAATAAAAAACAGTCCGTCATCATATGGCGGGCTGTTTTTTGGATAATGATAACATTTGGGTTCGTGTTCACACGATGCTGACATACCCTTTCCCACAAACAGCCCCTTTCTTAGATACTTGCATTAATTCGCTGTGGTTTTTTCTGAAGGGTTTGGTAACCATATGCCTTCAAGCTGATTTTATACGGTCCTTCAATATAAAATTGACCTCGCTTATCACCAACCATCCGATTTTTATAATCCTGGTATTGATATTCAGAAACGGGTAACACATAACCCATTCAAATCACCTTCCAATAGTTTATCCATGTTTCGTTACGAGCGATTTTCATTTATCTTTTCAAACTATTCAATTAACAATACCCGTTTTCCTTGAAAGTTATGCATTGAATCTTCACTCATCCTCCATCTTTTTTTCCAGTTCCTTAATAAGTGATTCAAGGTGGCCGATTCCTTCTAAAAAGTCATTGTTCCATTTATCCAGTTGTTCATCCCATTCACCCATGCGACGTTCCGGATATTGGAACCACTTCTCATTCTTTTCCAAATGTTTTTCAATATCACGCAGATGCCGCAACCAAGGTATTCTCGGCTTTTCCCACATGCAACCTATCCTCCTTAAGGTGTTGTCCAGATTTTAATGAAAGAAAAGACAGCTTCATCAGCCGTCTCTCCTTGTTCTCGTTAAATCCAGGAAAACGGTCCCCTATTCTCCCGCTCATCATTCTCATCTTCTGCTTTCTCTTCGCCTTCATCATTCTGTTCAGATTCACGCTCTTCATTAGCCGGTTCTTCATTTTCACCACGTTCTGGAATTGGACGGCCAAGGAACGGGTCATACCTGGGATGGCGGCGCTGCTGCGGTTCCACTTGTACATTGTCCGCCTTAATAACCAAATCTTTCACATGGATAACTTTTTTATTATCAGACATTTATCATTCACTCCTTTATAACATTTACTCCCTTATTAATATGGTCGCTATTAGTCTATGTAGACACATCACCTTGGTTATAGACATTCGCCCTTTTCTGTTAAAATTCACTTTCCCTTTTATACATCAGTTGTCCGCCCACACCACCATGGGGTTATGTCATATTCTATTAAGGACACTAGGTCAAATCACACTTTCAGAAAGGAGTAATAATTCATGGGTTGTTGCGGAAAAGAGTATGAAACTGGCAATTGTGTATGTGATATTCTAAAGGAAATTGCAGACGTTCAAAGTGACATCGTTGAGAATTGCTGTGACACAAGTTGCGAAAGATCCATCAATGATTTACTAGGTGAACAAGAATCAGCTGATTTAGATACAGTACCAGTTTTATTGTACTGTCAAGATGGCTGCAAACCTTTCAAAGGGTTCGGAGCTTTTAGAGGTGATGGAAACGGAGGCTGCGACTTTGGTGAAGTAGTTGGAAGTTTCTATTTCCGTGTGAAAAAAGTTGACGATAATTGCTGTGCTACACTGGAGCTATTAAGGGATCCTTATGATAAAGATAGCAATCCGGCAGATCCAGTCTGTCAGGATACGTGTCATTTGCGTGCTACAGGAATCTGCATTACCGTTGATGTTAACTGTTTCTGCCACATAACATGTTTACCGGCGATTTCAGCATTCAATACAGTAACTGGTCCCGCATAATAAGTATTAAATCATTATCAACCAAGGAGAAGAGGAAATACCCCTTCTCCTATTTTACATGTCTCGGTCTTCGCTTCCTGACCCATCCGGCTCCTACGACCAGCGGCTTTCGTTTTTGACCTTACATACCCAGCATGCGTATGTCTATTATTTCCTCCATAGGTATACTAAAATTCCGTCTTCCTGTTCTTAGGATAATTGTTTCTTCCTCTTGATCGATGATAATTCCACGGTAGGCGCGTTCTTCAGTTTTTACTTCACATTTCAAATTTGGAATATGCGACGGTAAATTCAATAAATAATCAACCTTTTCCTCGACTGTCATATCCTTAAATTTAGTCCTTTCCCGGTTTTTCTGTGAATTTTGTTCACCCTCTGTTGTGTCTTCCTGTTCTTCCTGATGTTGTTCCTGCCATGTTTCTGTTAGCGAATCTTCATCATCCTCGTCTATTACTGCGGGCTGAGGATTTTGAAACTGTTGAAAGCTATTCCCTCGTGTGGGCATGACACTGGATGTATTCGTTTCATGTTGTTCGGGGGCTGATTTGGCTGTTTTTTTTGGGGTTGCATAATGATCTTGCATTTTCACTTCAGGCTTTTTCATTTTGGGTTGTTGGATATAAAATAATGGATCTTTGGCATACCGCTTGCGCACCATTCGACCATCTCTCCTTTTATACTTGTTATCAACTCATTATATGAAGCCTTTTTAAAAATGTGTTATTTGCCTATATACTATAATAGCTCATACAAAAGCAGAAGCTCTTTCTAAAGCTCCTGCTTATCCTGCATTGTTACAGATACGTTGCTGAACGGTCGCCTCCGCTTTTCTGTCCAGCTCCGGCGACCAGCGGCTAGTGTGCTTCCTTCACCTTCGTCCGATAAGTCAACATCAACTCAAAGGGTAAAGGAAGGCCGACTAATTACGGCCTTTGCGGCCAACGTCGGCATACCTCTTTTGCAGGGGCATGTTTCCTTTATCTCCTACGGTTCAGTCCAGCACATACGCCGCTGAACGGTCGCCTCCGCTTTTCTATCTAAATTAAAAAACTCATAAAGGCTGTTGCCAATCCGAAATAAATCAATGTAGAAATAAGGTCGTTAAGCGTGGTAATAAATGGTCCGGATGCAACAGCCGGATCAACTTTCAAACGATCCATCAGCATTGGCACCAAGGCACCAGCTATCGTAGCCACTGTCAAGGTAATCAAGAGGGAGATACCAACAAGCAAACCTAAGAAGAATTGACCCTTCCATAAATAGATCACAATCGTAATAATAATCCCACATGTTGATCCTGTAATGAGTCCGGTCCCCAATTCACGAAAAATAAGTTTAAGTTTGCCTGTTGCACCGTACTCCCCCGTTGCAATCCCGCGTACCGCTACAGCGAGTGCTTGTGTACCTGTATTTCCCGACATCCCGGCTATTACCGGGATAAAAGCAGCCAGAATCGCAACTTTTTCCAGTGTATCCTCGAACATACCGATCAAACTTGCCGTTAGCATGCCTAAAAATAATAAAATGATTAACCATGGGAGGCGTTTTTTGGCAGATTTGAAGGCATTTTCACTGGGACGGTCAACATCTTGAACCCCGGCAAGTTTGGAATAGTCGTCACTTGCTTCTTCATCCATAACATCCAAAATATCGTCAACTGTAATGATACCAAGCAAATGTTGCTGAAAATCTACAACAGGTACGGCGAGAAAGTCATAATCCCGTATCATTTGCGCAACCTCTTCCTGATCCAGACCAACCGATACGGACACCACTTTTTCACTCATGATATCACCTATTTGTGTATTCTCATCAGCAACAATCAGATCCCGTAACGAAAGCACACCAACCAACTGTTTATCTTCATCGATTACATATAGATAATAAATGGTTTCCGCATCTGGTGCCTCTTCCTTTAGATCAAGCATGGCCTGCCCGGTGGTTTCTGTCTTGTATAGAGCGATAAATTCTGTGGTCATAATACTTCCAGCTGTTTTTTCCTCGTAATGTAACAACTGTTTGATTTCATCAGCCGATTCCGTATCCATGATGGTCAGGAAGCTGGCTACTTTATCTTTTTCCATTTCGTTTAAAATGTCAACCGCATCGTCAGTCGCCATTTCTGCAAAGACCATTGCCGCAAACCGGGGATCCATCTCACTAAAAAAGCTTTCCGTATCCTCAAGTTCAATATTTTCCATGATTTCAGATGTTTCTTCAGGAGATAAATACGAATATATCCGCATTCTTAATTCCCTTGGCTGTTCCATGAAAAATTGCGCCTGATCGTATGGATGCATATCAAGAAATTCTTCACGAAACTGTTCGATTTCTTCATCTTCCAAAACCGCTATCAATTGGTTCCATTGGCTAGTTTTTTCGTTATGATCTTCCATAGGTATCACTTCCTCTGGGAACTATACTATCCCATTATTTCCCCGGCTTCAACCGGCATAAACATTTTACTCACGCTATCCCCTTCGATATTAATAAGGAAAGAATAAAGTGAAACTTCAATCAGTGGGGGATTACTGCCAGTTAATGCGTGATAAAAATATTTATGGTTATTTATAAAGAGTCTGTACATGGTGTAGTATAAATGACACTTATTTAGTTGTCAACAATTAAATTTCCCGCACGCAACTTTATTGATACAATTATCATGGTGTTATTATTTCATTTTTCAAAATACAATAAGAAAGCTTAAAAAAATTACGGTTTTCGTGTAAACTGTCATAAGGGACTATAATTGTAGAGAAAGTAAGGAGTTTAAATGAACAGTCTATCAAACCGACCGAATATTGATTATACATTAATTTTTATTATTATCCTTTTGGGATGTGTGAGTTTATTTACCATATATACCATTGTGCCTTCCTTGCCGGCAAGTTATGATGGATCCCACTTTGTCTTCAAGCAATTTGCCTGGTATATTGCAGGTGGCATCTTAGTAGCGTTTATCATGTTGCTCGACTATGATCGTTTTAAGCAAATTACCTGGATTTTATACGGTATCGGTCTTGTTTCATTGCTTATGCTAACGTTACGTTTTCCAGCTCCAATCATCCATGAAGCCAATAACGCGGTCAGCTGGTTTAAGTTCCCTGGGATTGGTACAGTACAGCCCTCTGAGTTTATGAAAATATTTCTCGTGTTGGCAGTTTCACTGGTAGTTGCACAACATAACGAGAAATATAGGACCAAAAAAAACATCAAAAGTGACTTGTGGCTGCTGTTAAAAATTTTAATTGTCGCCCTTCCACCAATGCTGTTAATTGCTACTGAACCTGACTTGGGAGGTTTTTTAGTTTTATCGTTTATTACGGCAAGTATTGTACTTGTGTCCGGAATCAGCTGGAGAATTATTTTTTCTATTTTGGGGGCTGCCGTTGGAATTGTTGCAGCCGGAGTAGCTGCATGGTACTTTTTCCCGGGACCGGTTGCCGACTTTCTTGAGGATTCCGTATTCGGTCACGTATCAAGTCGTATTTACGGTTGGCTTGACCCTGAACAATATCCGGATTCGGGGTACCAACTTATTCTTGCTATGTTAGCGATTGGGTCCGGGCAACTATTTGGAAAAGGAATAAGTAATTTGGAAGTGTATGTACCGGAGCGGCATACAGACATGATTTTCACTGCAATTTCCGAGCAATTCGGGTTTATTGGAGCAAGCCTTGTTGTCGCCTTGTTCTTTGTCTTTATCTATCGTTTAATTCATATTGCCCTGATGAGCAATGATAGCTATGGCAGTTATTTGGTGACGGGGCTGGTGGGAATGTTTTCCTATCAGGTATTCCAAAATATCGGCATGTCTATCCAATTACTCCCGGTGACAGGGTTGCCATTACCGTTTCTAAGCTATGGCGGCAGCTCGACCTTGGCCTATATGATGGCAGTTGGTATTGTGCTTAATGTACACTCCAGAACCAGACAGTATATGTTCCAATAAGAGCACGCTTCACTTAACATTCCTATGTAGGGGAAAAGGTTGCATCTACCATAACGGATGATGCAACCTTTTTTTAGGCTTGTTTATACTAATGGTGTTAAAGCGGCTAATGAAAAAATCAGGAGTGATCCATACATGAAAATTGATGTGATTGGCGATGTGCATGGCTGCCTAGAGGAGTTGCAGCAATTATTTTTTCAATTGGGATACGAAAAGGAACAAAATCATTATTACCATCCTGATGGACGTTTGCCTGTTTTTGTTGGCGACATTACCGATCGCGGTCCCAATTCCGTTGGAGTGATAAGGCTCGTATGCGAAATGGTATTACAACAAAAAAATGCCAAATATGTTCCGGGCAACCATTGCAATAAGCTATACAGATATTTTTTAGGTAATAACGTCATGCAAAAGCATGGGCTTGAGACAACTGTTGCCGAGTTACAGGCGTTGGATAGCGCGGCAAGAGCAGATATCCGCAAGCAATTCATGACCCTTTATGAAACCGCCCCACTCTATTTGGAAATCCCGGAAGTAAATGCAATCGTTGCTCACGCCGGAATCAAAGAATCCTATATCGGCCGGTATGATAAGAAAGTTAAATCGTTTGTCCTGTATGGCGATGTAACGGGGAAACTGGATGAAAAAGGACGTCCGATCAGACGAGACTGGGCCAAGTACTACCACGGCTCCCGTTGGATTGTTTATGGACATACACCGGTCATGGAGCCGCGGATGGTGAATAAAACAATCAACATTGATACAGGGTGTGTATTCGGAAATGCCTTAACCGCATTTCGACTCCCCGAGGAAAAAACTGTTATCGTACCATCCAATCAGCCATTTATTGCAGATAAATTCACATCGTTTCCTTAATGAGTTGGTTCATATCTTCCGGGATGTTTGTGTGAAACTCCATTACCTCTTTGGTAAATGGATGCACAAATGCGATATGGCAGCAATGGAGAGCCTGCCGGGATATCAAACGATTTGTTCCGCCATATAACTGATCACCTGCAAGCGGATGACCAATATGGGAAAAGTGGACGCGGATTTGGTGGGTTCTCCCTGTCTCAAGACGGACATCAACGAAGGAAAATGCTTCACTTTGCTGTATGACCTGATAATGCGTAACGGCAGGTTTTCCTGTTTCAGTCACGGTTCGTTCGATGATTGATCCTTCTTTTCTGCCAATTGGTGCGTTAATGGTTCCGTCGATTGGTAAGCCCCCTTCCACAATTGCCCTGTAACCCCGTTTCACTTTACCGGCTTTTTGTGATTTAGCTAATAAAGAATGACTGTAACGATGCTTGGCAATCAACAATATTCCAGATGTATCCCGGTCCAGTCTTGTAACGACATGCACGGTAAATGGAAGGCTATGCTTTTGGTAGTGCGCTAACACCCCATTTGCTATTGTTCCCGACGTATCATTCATCGAAGGGATCGTTACAATCCCCGCTGGTTTATTAATCAATAAAACAGCGTCGTCTTCATAGATAATATCAAGCTGCATTGGTTCCGGATGCAAACTGGCACCGACTTCCTCCGGTGGAAAGGTTAATTGAACCTCTTCTCCCGCTGTCAAACGGAAACGAACAGATTGCACCTTTTTATTGACCATTATTTTTCCACCATCATGGATGACAGCCTTTAATATCCGTCTTGACAATCCTTGTACCTGCTGTAAATATTCACGGAGAAGCATACCATCATGTTGTTGTGCAATTTTCCACTTCAAACAAATTCACCTTCTAAAAAGATGTTCAAAACCATTTTTTATTCATTGTTCCTAATATAATAAGACATAAGGTTTTGAACATACATTTCTATTTCTTCATGTCCCCGTCTTTAACAAACGATTCCCGTACCCGATGCCAAAACGGAAATGGACGGAATCTGGCAAACCTCACCTTCTCCTTGGCAACACGGCATTGAATTGATTTTACATCCTTATATGTCTCTGTTATATGGTCAATCGTAATCAGAAAACTTCGATCAACAATAGGTTTGAGCAAGCATGTATGGTGCTTGGGCAAAATTAATGGTGATCCTATTGTCCGGTAAACACGATTGTTAATCGAAGCCATTTCCGTCAATTGAATTGCCTCAATAGACGGATGAATAATACCGCCGCCCAATGCCTTATTATAGGCAGTACTTCCGGAAGGCGTAGAAATGCATAGACCGTCCCCGCGAAATGTTTCAAATTGCTCTCCTTTAATTTCCACATCACATACCACAGAACCTTCTGCCGTTTTTATCGTGGCTTCATTTAGTGCCAAAAATCGTTGTTCCTGTCCACCACTTTTCGAACGCAGAATCACCTCAAGCAACGGGTATTCAACAACTTGAAACGGCGTCTTGGCAATTTCAATAATCAATTTCTCCACTTCACTCGGAACCCAATCCGCATAAAAGCCCAAATGGCCGGTATGGATCCCGATAAATGCCGTTTGATCAGTTCTATGTAAATATCGATGAAACGCCTCTAGAAGTGTCCCATCACCACCGACAGAAATAACCAATTCCGGTTCTTCCTCATCATACACTAAATCAAAATCAGTCAAATAATGCTTCATTCTTGCCATAATGTTGTTTGACCGTTCGTCGCCTTTTGAAACAATAACAAATTTCACGCGAACCTTCCCCCCCTCTTACTATGATATAATCAGTCCAACTGCAGGCACCGGCGTTTTACTTCCGATGAAAAATCGCCTGTGCTTCCTGGACCTCATTTTTTATTTTCGACATTTCTTCATCAAGTTTAAATGCAGCCTCGGCAGCTCGCTTTAGTCTCGTTTTAATCTCGGATGGAATCCTGCCTGCATATTTGTAGTTTAAGGAATGTTCATTGGTTGCCCAAAAATTCATGGCAAGTGTTCGAATCTGTATTTCTGCCAGCACAATTTTCTCTCCATGAATGGTTTCGACCGGATAATGAATAACCATGTGAAAGGAACGATAACCGCTCTCCTTCTTGTCGGAAATATAGTCTTTTTCTTCAATAACAGTAAAATCATTCCGTGATCTGATCATATCAACAATTGTATAAATATCATCAACAAATTGGCAAACAACGCGCACACCAGCAATGTCCTGCATCTCATTCGGAATATTCTCCAGTCTGATCTGCTTTCGCTTGGCTTTTTCCAGTATGCTCGGAATCGGCTTTACCCTGCCTGTAATAAACTCAATTGGCGAATGCCGTTTTTCATATTCAAATTGTGCTCGCATTCCTCTTAATTTTACCTTTAATTCATCAACTACCTGGGAATAAGGTGCAAGAATAATTTCCCAATTCACCGTACGCACCACCTGTCCATATAATCCTATTTTATCACGTATTGACGTTCTATTCATGAAACCTCTACTAAATGAAGTTTCACCTTATTTTAACATATTGTTCTTCAATCATGTGTCACTTGCAGCAACGGATAACTTTTGCATATTTGTCCAACATTAGCGATAATCAAAGGTAAGCTAATGGAATATAAGAGTGGAGGTTATTATGGTACAGGAAATTGAGATTGAATATAAAAATATATTAACGGAAAAGGAATTCTATCAATTGTTGAACCAATACCCATTTCCCAAAGAGGCAACAGTCCAGACGAATTATTACTTGGAAACCCCTGATTTTAAGTTAAAGGAAAACGGCTGTGCATTGCGGATCCGCAAAAAACAGAATAGTTTCGTTCTAACATTGAAAGAACCACATCTAAACGGACTGCTGGAAACACATGATACGCTTACCAAGCAAGAAGCGTGTGCTATATTGGATGGAAGTGTGATAAAAAAAGCAAATATCATCGAACGTTTAAACGCAATGCATATCCCTGTCTCTTCTTTAGTATACTATGGTAAATTAACGACCGAGAGACGAGAAACAAAACTCAATGGGACATTACTCGTGCTTGATCATAGTATGTATAATGGTATAACCGATTATGAGTTGGAAGTTGAATCACCTTCTGAGCAAATCGGCATTCGGGTGTTTAAACAGATATTAAAAGAGCAGGCAATTGCGAAACGGGATACACCAAACAAGATTAAACGTTTTTTCACTTCCATTCCGTAATGATCCTGGGCAATGAAGGCGTTATCAAACAGATTGATTGCCGGTTTGAGCATTACATTGCTACAATAGAGCTACTACATAATAGAAGAAAGTGAGCAAAAAATGAAACAGCCAGGAACCATTTACGAAGCGATTGGCGGATTTGATGCGATAGAACGATTGGTAGCAGCCTTTTACAAACGAGTTGGAAAAAATCCAAAACTAATCCCGATTTTTCCGGATGACTTAACGGAAACAGCTAGAAAGCAACGGTTGTTTCTAACCCAATTTTTCGGTGGGCCAAGACTTTATTCCGAAGAGCGTGGTAATCCAATGATGCGACGGCGACATTTGCCATTTGAAATTACCCCTTCCCGAAAAGACGCGTGGCTGGAATGTATGAGCAAAGCCTTGGAAGAAGCTGCGATTGCTGAACCATATCGAACTGCTATTTTCGAGAAATTAACCATGACAGCACACCATATGATGAACACCCCTGAGTGAACCAGGTGAAGGGTACAGGCAGGTCATGTTCAGCACGAAGCCAGGAACGTCACGGTTTTAGCCCCGTCTTGGTATAGTGCAATTAGAATTGATCATTTAATATACTTTCTTAACTGGATAGAAAGGAGAATCGATGTGAGTTGGGAATATGCTGGGCTCAAAGGCTCAAACAAGACTAACACATCGGCTGGAAACAGATTACTTAATCGTGGAGAAAAGCCTATTGAAATCTTTGTTTTTATTGACCCATTATGTCCTGAATGCTGGTCACTGGAGCCATACTTAAAAAAACTAACCATCGAATATGGTGACTACCTGATAATCAGACCCATTGTCACCGGGCATCTGAACAATTTAAATAAAGATAAATTCGATAGACCAAAACGTTTAAAGGAAATATGGCAAAAAACAGCGTGTCGAACCGGAATGAGCTGTGACGGGGATGTATGGATTGATAACCCGATATCCTCACCATGGATCGCTTCATTGGCAATCAAAGCTGCTGAACTGCAGGGAAAGCGGGCCGGACGGATATTTTTACGCAAGCTTCAAGAGAACTTATTTTTAATGAAACAAAATATTTCGGATGAGGACGTGTTAATGGCCTGTGCCAGAGAGGCAAACCTTGATATTGAAGAATTCAAAAATGATTTATATTCATCCTCTGCCAAGAAAGCATTTCAAGGTGATATGAAATTAACACAGGAAATGGAAGTAGATTATATCCCGACGATTGTCTTTTTCAACCAGGACGTAGAAGAACATGGAATCAAAATTTCCGGACTTTATCCATATGATATTTATTTACGCGTGCTACAGCAAATGTTGCAGTGGGATCCTGTCCCGGCGGAAAAGCCCGCTCTGGAAGACTTTCTTGCTAAATATGAAGTGGTTGGAAATAAAGAAGTAGCGGTTGTTTACGATTGGACCATTGCCAAAGCTGACAAGGAACTAAAAAAACTGCAGCTAAAACAAATAGTAAAAAGAATTCCCGCAAAGTATGGTACATTTTGGCGATATATTGGTGAAAAACCCTCTATTTAGGAGGGTTTTTCTTTTTTCGATATGGGTTTCATTTGATCATGGAATCAGCAATAATTCCGTCAATAAATCCGAATCCCCATCCAGATCCTTTCATTTGCCGCCATTCATCGCCTTTACTTTGTTCCTTACTTCACGAATGTTATCCATCTTGTTATCCCAGGTTTTTTGGCTTAAATCGACCGCATAGTCTTCTGGATTGTGGGTTCGTTTATGTTCATCCCAAAACAGTTTTAATTGTTCTTTGGCATAGGTCTGCACCTCTGATAAAGATGGAATCTCATAGACTAATTCCCCCTCTTTAAAAATGTCATGGTGCAAATTAACGGCCTCAAAATCGGTTACAGTTTTACTAACATATGTGTGAATCGGATGGAACATATGGAGACTTTCCTCTTCATTGGGATGCTCGTCTTCTAATGTAATATAATCTCCTTCCGCATGATGATCAATGGTATTAATGATGCGATAAAGTTTTTTCTTTCCCGGTGTCGTTACCTTTTCCGGATTACCCGATATTTTAATGGTATCTTCCATTTCTCCTTGATCATTTTCAATCGCAACCAGTTTGTATACAGCACCCAAGGCAGGCTGATCATATGCAGTAATCAGCTTGGTTCCTACTCCCCAAACGTCAATTTTGGCCCCTTGTGCCTGCAAGCTTAAAATGGTTGATTCATCTAAATTGTTTGAGGCATAAATTTTGGCATCCGTAAATCCAGCTTCGTCCAGCATTTCCCTGGCCCCTTTTGATAAATAAGCCATGTCACCACTATCCAAACGGACGCCTAAGAAATTAATCCGGTCACCAAATTCCTTCGCTACTTTAATAGCATTCGGCACCCCTGAACGCAATGTATCATAAGTGTCGACAAGGAACACACAGTCACGATGACGCTCGGCATATTTGGTAAATGCCTGATATTCATCTTTATATGCCTGAACCATCGAATGGGCATGCGTGCCAGAAACGGGAATGTCAAATATCTTCCCTGCTCTGACATTACTCGTTGCATCAAATCCGCCAATAAACGCTGCTCGTGTTCCCCAAATGGCTGCATCCATTTCTTGCGCTCTTCTCGTACCAAACTCCATCAACGGCTGATCTGCCACGATTTGTTTAATTCTCGAAGCTTTCGTCGCAATTAATGTTTGATAGTTCACAATGTTAAGCAAAGCGGTTTCAATTAACTGTGCTTCTGCCAAATTTGCTTCCACACGCAAAATCGGTTCATCTCCAAAGACAATTTCCCCTTCCCGGAGTGATTTAATAGTTCCGTTGAAGCGGAGATTCTTTAAGTAATCGACAAAATCTTCCCTATACCCTAACGCCTGTAAATAAAATAAATCTGATTCATGGAACCGGAATCCTTTTATATAATCAATAATTCTTTCCAATCCTGCAAAAATACCATAACCATTCTCAAATGGCAGCTTTCGAAAATATAAATCAAATACCGCCTTTCGATTATGTATATTGTCACCCCAATACGTTTCCGCCATATTTATCTGGTATAGATCAGTATGAAGTGCTAACCCGTCATCCTCGAAAGTCATCCGTATTACCTCCTGAAATAAAGTTGCGTGTGATCATACTAAAAATGAATTGCTCGCTCCCAATTAATGTCCATAGCAAATTTTTCACAAATACAATATTACCAATAATCATACCCTCCACAATAACAAAAAACAAGCTATTTTGTCGATTTCTTTGATCTAAATTCGGTATAATTCCCCTATTTATAGGATTGGTTGACACATCGTATTTTCCAACCATTTCAAATTCAAATAAAGGGTTTTTGCCGGTTGTAAAAGGGATAAAAACGTGTTAAATTATACATTGCTGAAGTGATACGTAAGCATATTTTTGGTTTAGGGGGTATGTTTGAAATGAAAGGTAAGGGAAATGTGGCAAAAAGGGAAACCAGAGATATTTTATGGTTTGTACCCCTGATTCTCTTTATTGGAAGTATCATTGCCATGAACATTCATTTTTAGTTGAACAACAAGCATCGCACATTAAAAAACGGCGACTCGATAAAAAATGAAAAATAACATAAAGGGTCAGCATATCCTCCAACGATTGAGATATTGCTGACCCTTTATTTATTGGTAAAAATACCTGGCAAAGATACCTGGATATCTACTGACAGATTCTCCTGGCATCGTGAAGTTATCTGAGTCCTTATCTGGCGCTTGACTGTATTTGATCTCCAGAGGGTTGTGATTTTTTAATGAAAAAGGCCATAATGAGCGCAATGACTGCAAATATTCCAGCTACAATAAAGGAGACATTGACACCATGCACCAGTCCATTCACACCTTCTTCAGGAATAGCTGCATCGGCCATCACAGTAACCAGCAATGCTGTTCCAATCGCTCCTGCTACTTGACGCATCGTATTGTTCATTGCTGTTCCATGCGGGATTAAATCAACCGGCAACTGGTTCAATCCGGCAGTGGTAACGGGCATCATAACCATGGATATGCCAAACATCCGGATACCGTTTACCGTTGCAATGTAGACAAAGGTCGTTTCGCTGGATAAATTAGTAAACATAAATGTTGTAATCGTTACAATGGTCAGTCCGGTAATTGAAAGCCATTTTGCACCAAACTTATCAAATAATCTTCCCGTGATCGGGTTCATAAGCCCCATCAAAATGGCACCCGGAAGCAATGCCATACCGGATTCAATAGCGCTAAAACCCAACATTGTTTGCATGAGCAACGGCAACACAACCGCAGCCCCAATCATGGCCATAAATGTAACCATGCCTAACGCGGTCGTTAAAGTGAATACGGGATTTTTAAACACGCGAAATTCCAGTATCGGATCTTCCAATTTCAATTGTCTAAGAATAAAGAAGACAAGTGCAATAGCACCAACAATCATGGAAATCAATACATGCATGCTCGTCCATCCGGCATCTCCGGCAGTACTAAAGCCGTATAATAGACCACCAAATCCTAACGTGGACAAGATAATAGATAGTATGTCGACCTTAATATCCTTCTGTTCCGTGACGTTCTTCAGCACAAAATAAGCAAGGATAATATCAAAAATAACAATTGGAATAACGATATAAAAGAGACTTCTCCATGGAAATTGCTCGACCATCCAACCGGATAACGTCGGCCCAATCGCCGGGGCAAAAGCAATCACCAAGCCAAACATCCCCATGGCCGTTCCGCGTTTTTCAAGCGGAAAGATGAGAAACAAAATGGTTTGCATCAGTGGCATGATAATTCCTGCACCAGCGGCTTGTAAAACACGACCGGTCATAAGTAATGAAAAATTGGGTGCAATGGAACAAACTAATGTACCGATACCAAATATCCCCAGCGCAAACATGAATAATTTTCTAGTTGTGAACCGCTCAATTAAAAACGCTGTTATCGGGATCATAATGCCGTTCACCAGCATAAAAATGGATTGTAGCCATTGGACAACTGTTTCTTGTAGCTGCAAATCTTCCATAATTTTCGGCAATGCGGTTGCAAGTAATGTCTGATTTAAAATCGCGACAAACGCCCCGGAAATCAATACGAGCATAATCGGTGTTTTCTTTATATTTTTGGGGGATGCTGCAGTTTGATTATTAACCATATTTCTCCTTCTTTCTCCTCTTTAATTATTTAATTTTTATCATTTCCATAACAAATTATTTTATCATGGCTTCATATCTTGGTTTCACTATAACTTTTCCTCAATACTATTTTACATTTTTTTCATCCTCTAAAAAAGAAAAAGGAAGGATACGCGGGGCAGCGCATATCCTTCTCTATTCTTTCCTTTATATTACAAAGGGGGGATGGGAGAAAGTTCATGTTCAAACAAAGGGGTTTTGTTTGTTACTGATCTTACATTTACATAATAGCAACTTGTAAACTTTATTTCAATAACTTTGTGCATCGTTTCACAAAAATGTCACAGAATGATTCATAATGGAGGTTCTGTATGACATATACTCTACCAAGAATATTTTTCGAGGTGATTACAATGCGGGAGATTATGCCATTTTTATTTTTAGTCCTGACGATTTTCGCCTTTTTCTTGAATGTACTAGGGTTCATGAAATTAATTCCGCTTTATATCTCGCTACCAATATTATTTGTTTCACTTTATTTAACGATCTATTCCTTCACGCATAAGCACGCATTCCGCGGCATGCGTTAATTAATAGGTTCATTTATTGCAATTGGAACTTTATTCACACAAAACTGCACCATCCTTTATGGGTGGTGCAGTTTTGTGAAGTTTATCTCGTCTTATTTAGCAAGCATTTTTTCCATTTCCGTTAATTTCTCTTCAAAAACGGCTAATCCATCCATGATTGGCTGTTTGGAGGTCATATCAACTCCTGCATGTTTCAATATTTCAATTGGGTAGTCACTGCTTCCGGCCTTCAGGAATTTATTGATATAACGTTCAACTGCTCCTTTTTCACCGGACAAAATTTGGTTGGCAAGTGCTGTAGCTGCCGAGTACCCTGTCGCATACTGGTACACATAATAGTCCATATAGAAATGCGGAATACGAGCCCATTCCATGCCAATTTCCTGATCAGATACGACATCTTCGCCAAAGTATTTTTTGTTTAAATCATAATAAATCTCGGTCAGCTTATCCGCGGTTAACGCTTCCCCATTTTGCATGCGGACATGGATGTCGTGCTCGAATTCAGCAAACATCGTCTGGCGGAAAACCGTCCCACGAAAACCTTCCAGAAAATGATTTAACAAATATAGCTTTTGTTGTTTGTCCTCCAAATTATTAAGCATATAATCATTTAACAATGCTTCATTACAGGTTGATGCCACTTCCGCCAAAAAAATAGGATAGTTTCCATAACGAAATGGCTGTGATTTTCTCGTATAATAACTGTGAACCGAGTGTCCCAATTCATGTGCCAGGGTAAACACATCATTTAACGTGTCCTGCCAATTTAACAAAATATATGGATGGGTACCATATGCGCCGGATGAATAGGCTCCACTACGCTTTCCCTTATTTTCTTCCACATCAATCCAACGACTTTGAAAACCTTCTTTCAAGATGCTTGCATACTCTTTTCCCAATGGTGCCAAGCCGTCTAATACATACTGCTGGGCTTTTTCATAAGGGATCTCCATGTCAACATCCTGAACCAGTGGTGTATACATATCATACATGTGTAACTCGTCAAGCCCAAGCACCTTTTTCCTTAGGGCCGCATACCGGTGCAAGAGTGGCAGCTTTTCATTAACCGCTTCGACCAGATTCTCATACACTTGCTCAGGGATGTTGGCACTATCCAATGCTTCCTGTCTTGCTGAGTCATAATGCCGAACTTTGGCATTGAAATTATTGGTTTTGACAGTCCCTGTTAGTGTTGAGGCAAATGTATGGATAAAATCGCCATATGTCTTGTACATTTTTTTAAAGGCCTCTTCCCGTACACGGCGATCTTTTGATTCCAAAAATCCGATGTATCGCCCGTGCGTCAGATCAACCTCTTCGCCTTTTTCATTCGTAATGGATGGGAAAGTCAAATCTGCATTATTCAGCATGCTAAATGTTTGTGAAGCATTATCCATTGGCTCGGCCGCTTCTGCCAGTAATGCTTCTTCTTTCTGACTCAATACATGTGGACGCTGGCGCATGATTTCATCCAAAGTGTGTTGATACAACTGCAATTCTTCCAACTCATCAACAAATTTCTTGATTGTTGCTTCATCAATGGATAGAATTTCCGGAACAATGAAGCTCATAGAACTGGATGCCAAAGTCAGGACATTTTCCGCTTTTTGGTTAATGGCTTGGTAGAATGAATTCGTTGTATCCTCATCATAACGCATATGAGCATATGTAAATAATTTGCCTAACCTCAGCGACAAATCATCCTGTGTTTTCAGTACATCATACAACGTCTGAGCTGATTCCGCTAATTTACCTTGAAAATCCTCTATTTTCGGGATATCCTGTTTTAACTGCTGTAATTCTTGTTCCCACGCATCATCTGTTGCAAAAATATCTTCCAGCTTCCATTTTCGCTCATCCGGAATTTCATTTCGTTTTGGTAATGCTTTTGCCACGTAGATTTCCTCCTTCTTTTGTAAAACATCACTATACCAATTCTACATGATCCATCTAGATTCCTTTATTTAGTATAACGAATAATCCATGAATCATGCTCGTATTTCGATTTGATTCCCTGCTTCTATCATTTTTAACAATGCTTCATCCCCTTTTAACGCCTCTTCTACATTTTTATAGAATTTAAAATGGCGTTGTTTGGTAAAATGGTAAGTTGATTCCTGTTTGAGAATATGAAGCTGTGTGAGTAGCAGAAGATATTGGTGAATAGGCTGATCGTGGGAGTGAATTAACGGAAGATCGCGTATCGGTATCATATGTTTTCTTAATAAATACATGCAATATGCGACAGAAACGTGTCCACCAATTGGCAAAGGGTGCAATATTTCAAGACAAATACGACTTTGCCAATTCCACAATGGACTTCGCATACGATATTGAGCAGGTATGGGAAGATGTATAATCGATGGCAAGTACTCCAAATGCGTTCGTTTTAAATAAAGCCATTGATACCATGACCGTTCATCCCTGGACAACCGATCCCGTGGCCGTAAACGAAAATGCCGCTTTTCCCGCTGCCATAATGCAAAAAGTTGTTGCCTTGATAAACGTTTCCTTGAAAACAATGTGGTAAATATCATATCCCGTAGTTTGTTAAATTGAAGTATTCCTATTGCCTGTTGTGCTCCAGTGATATATATATCCTGAAAAATGATAAATGTTTGCGTATCCGGGGAGAAGAAATAACCGGTTAATGGGGAATGAGATGAAAATTGATGCAGGAACTGACGTAAAAAATGATCCAGTTTAATATGATGTTGTGATTGTCGCCGAAAATGATTTGCGCCAATAATCCAGATCGGCTGAATGCCAAGTTTTTGATATCCCTGATTTCGTTTAAGAACCTCCGTTACAGAAATTCGGGCACATTGATATTCTATTGCAATTTTTTTCTGATGAATAGTAACCAATAAATCAGGTCGCTGTTTGATTTCAGGTAAATATACCTCAAGTTCGACATCAAGTCGCTGCCATTTTAACCATTCATATAATATAAGTTTGCCTTTCTCGTGGTAGGTTCCTTCCCCACCTTCCTTTGCCGGGCACTTTCCCTTGGTATGATGGGCAAAATGTGGAATGGTCTTTGTTCCCGCCTTTATGATTACCCGTTCACGGCAAATCGGGCAGAAAAATTTTTCCTTTACTTTAAGTCCGGTGATTTCCGTCTTCGTCAAAGGAGCGAGCGTTACCCGTTTTCCATCTTTTGTTATCGCTTGTAACATGATTCTTAACCACCTCCATCTATATCTTTTCGACAAAAGATGGAGAAATCCTGCAAATTCAGGCAAAATTTTTCAATAAAAATGACTCTTAACCAAAATCTATAGTTGACCGATTAGAGGTAATTTTGATTTAGGCGACCGCTACGGAAAAACACTACGCTTTCCGTGGGCTTGTCCTCAGCCTCCTCGAAAAAGAAGATCGCTTTTTCTGCGGGGTCTTCACACTGCGCATTCCCACAGGAGTCTCCGTGTTTTCCTCCGCTAGCGAGTTTATCATCACCATTTTTATTCATTAATTTTAACTATAGATTTTGGTATAAAAATAAAATAAACCTGCAAAGTATTTCTTTACAGGTTTTGCTTAATTAGTGATTATCGTACAGGGAAGTATGCTTTCACCTGATTAAATGTATCATTTTCAAAAACTTTTTTCCCGTACTCTTCTAGAAAATGAATGGTTACCTCTGAATCATTTCCAAATTCAAGAACCTGACTGATCAAATCCTCTTGTTCATCGTCATCCAGTATATCCTGGTTGAATTCCATATATAAATAGTAAGCATCATGATAGTGATATAGGCTATTCTCCTCTACCCCCATACCCGAACCCTGGAAATAATGACTCAACTGAATAACATCTTCAAAATCCTTGAAACAAACCGTTAAAGATAGGTTACCATCTTCAGTCAGCTCCTGCTTTTCTGTTTTCTTATCGCTTTTTCCGAACTTATCATCCAGAAAATTTTCGATCTTCTCATCAGCAGCTAAATCAATTGTTTTTCCATCTTCTGCTGGAAGTTCGATACTCTCGCCATTTTTCGAAATTTGTGCTTTTGTTACGATGATTTCCAACCCTTTTTCCAGTGCCTGAACCTGAATCCATAACGGTCCATCAACATTAAAATCCTCTTGATAATTCACTTCATCCATCATTTGCCAAAACAACTGTTCACTACGCTCGCGGTTATACCAAATTTCTTCCCGCTCAAACCCGCGATCTTCAATATCCAAATACGAAATATAAAATTTAACCGTATTTTCGTTAATACGTTCTATTTCCATTCCTTTCTCTCCCTTCTATGAGAAAAAACATCCAGAATAAACATTGGTTCACTGGTTCGTTTTCCCGTTACTTCCCTCGCATCATTTATCTATTTTCCACGCGATTCGTTTTTGGGGGGTGGAAGAGACAGCCTCACCTTTTATGTCCCTGTACAATTCAACTGGACATGAACCATTTATGATTTATTATCTATAATTTTATTGTATGATACAATCGTGACTTTTGAAAATTTAAATGCCTAGAATAATAATTAATTTATTATAATAACTGATTTACTTTCATTTGTCATCAGGATATTTTTGTAAAAGCTGAGAAAATTACAGCTAATATTGGTTATCATTGAATTGTTAAGAAAACAAAAGCGCAGATCAGCATTCCCAGATCTGCGCTTTTGTGTTATTTGAACAATCAGTTTACCATACGCTGTGCTTCACGCAATTGAAAAGTACGGACTGTCCGGGGTAAAAAACGACGAATCTCATCTTCGTTATAACCAACCTGCAGACGTTTATCATCCAAAATGATTGGTCTCCGTAATAGTCCGGGGTTTAACTGAATTAAATTAAACAAATCTTTCATAGGCAATTGATCAATATTGACATCCAATTTCTGAAAAACTTTTGAACGTGTCGATATAATCTCATCCGTTCCATCCTCAGTCATACGCAATATTTCTTTGATCTCATCCAATGATAATGGCTCGGAAAAGATATTCCGTTCAGTAAACGGGATGTCATGTTTTTCCAGCCATGCTTTTGCTTTTCTGCAAGATGTACAACTTGGTGAGGTATAAAGTGTTACCATGAAACTTCACTCCTCATTTCTTTAAAAATGTATAGTCATCTTCTAAACGTTAAGTAACTTATCAGATTAAAATAAGTTTAAATAACCTTATATGTACAGTATACTACAATTGTCAAGCAAAAGGTAGGGGTTTCTTAGAAAAATATGCTAAAATTCGCATGTTCACCAATTCGTTATATTCATGTATAAGATACCCCGAGAAGTTGTCAATTAAACCTCCTATTTGAAAAAAATTTTGTAAGAGGGAGGCTTATTCTCTAATCCGTCTTATCCAATTTAGCAAATAGATTGTCTGAATCACGCGCTTCATCGTAAACCAATACTTCATCGACCGGTTGATAAGCTGCTCCATACATTTCTTTATCTTTATACGTGTGAATATCTTCATACATCTTTTTCATTTGTTTATAAATCATATCTTCTGAAGCATCCTCAGGAGACCAATACAGGATTTCCATTGGAGTTGTCTCATTCGTTGCCAGGGATCGACGATTGTAACCAATTGATTGTGCATGGGTAAACCCTTCCCGTCGATAAAAATGCAACCGTTTCTCCGTGTCTGTGTCCTCATAATCAACAGGCTCTACCTCTAAAATAATCGGCTTATTCTTTCGTTTCAATTTTTCAATCTGTTTGTGGCCAATCCCCTGTCCTCTTGATTCGGCCGACACCCAAAGGTAATCAATAAAAAGAAACGTATCAAATTCCGCATACATTAATACATGGTAGCGACCTTCATCTTTATGATAGACGTCACCCTTTTCCTGCAATAATATTTCCATATGTTCCTTGGATTTCATTTCTTCAACCGGAAAATATTTGTTTAGCTTTTCATACCAATTCATTGATCTACTCCTTTGCCTTTATACCTGTTTATTATACCCTTTACAGACTTTCTAAAACAAGTAGTCATAAAATTACTGTCACGGGGTATAGTCCACGTTTTGCGTGTAGGAATTGGCGGCATTCCAAACCAGGAATTCATCGATACCATTTTCCTGTAATGCTTTAATTTGTGCTTCCACTTCCGCTTTCCCATAATGTGTCGGCTCTTTGTCATACAGCCATGGCGCTTCGAAATCCTGAATCCATGGTCTTGTGATTGGCGGATTATCCAGCTTGCCCAATACTTCATTCTCCACCTTTGCATAGGAATTTACCAATTGGTATGGATGTTTATCCGGGAAATCAATGCCAAAATAAGTGGACCAGTGGCTCGGATAAATCATCGATGAAATGACATCCACGTTCTCAGCTATTTTCGAGAAATTCTGACCAATACCCGGTGCTTCCGGAATGGTTGCGGAATATCCAAAAATATCCACGCCAACTTTCACATTGTAATCTGCCAATTGCTCTTTAGCATATTTAACGAAATCAGTAACGGCTTTGACACGGCGCTTTGTATTCGTCATATCCAGGTTTTTGTAGTCCCCTTGACTGTATTCCAATTCCTTATCATAGTGCTCAAACCCTTCCGGAAAACGCACATAATCAAACTGGATTTCCTGAAACCCAAATGCTGCTGCTTGTTTGGCGAGTTCCACATTATATTCCCAGACCTCTTTTTTAAATGGGTTGACAAACGACTCTCCTTTCCCATTTGTCCACACTTTACCATTTTCCTTAAAAGTTAATTCCGGCTGAGAGTTGGCCAAAACAGAATCTTTAAACACGACAATCCTGGCGATCGGATATATTTGCTTTTTTTCAAGAAATTTCAGCAGTTTCTTTGGGTCATCAATATAATCCCGTGCAGCTTCTTCATACGGAGAGCCTTTCTCCGGTGTGAAAGTAATATTTCCATGGTCTTCTTTGATATCGATAACCATTGTATTCAAATCGGTTGAATCGACCAAATCAACAAGTGAATCAAATTTGCTTCCTCCTACAGATGGGCCGGTAACATAAATTCCTCTAACCGCGTCCGGATAAGCAAAATTTAAACCGGAATCATGGGTAAATCGTGCAAAAGGAATGTCGATGTCAGCCGGTTGAATGCTTGTCGTATTAGCAGCATAAGTACGGGCTGTTTGTATCTCTTCACCGCTGGATATATATGGAATCCCCAATCCAACCATGAGAATTCCGGCAAATGTGATGTGCTTGAATTGTGCTTTTTCCAATGATCATTCTCCTATCAAAGGTTTTTACAATAGTTTTAGGAACCTTCTATACACGCTCACCTATAACTTTTATCAAAACATCACATTTATACATTAAAAATGGAGGACAGACTCCCGTTACGTTAACACATTAGTGTAACGGGGCTGTCCTCCAATAACGTTATTTTTCTACTTCATCTTCCCAATCCAGCATGCCGCCTTTCATATTGGTAACATCGTAGCCTTTGCTTTCTAAAAACTCGTATGCTCTGCCACTTCGTCTACCGGATCGGCAAACAAGGTAATGATGTTCATTTTTATCAATTTCGTCCAGACGATCAGGAACCTCTCCAAGCGAGATATGACGCGCACCAGGTATTTTGCCTTGTGCAACCTCTTCATCTTCTCGAACATCGATAATGTCAAGATCCTCACCAGACTTTAATTTTTCTGCAAGTTCTTTTGTGGTAATTTCTTTCATTTTAAATTCCCTCCATTATAAAAAAGTGGCATGGGATTCCCCCACTTAATTACCAAATGATGAACTATCAAGTCACGTGCACTACAGTTTCAAAGTACGTTTTAATTCACTGGCTAGTGTGTCTAGTCTACATCACTAACTACATGCATGACAAACGTAATGATCACAGAAAAAATCGCTTGCTTGATTTCATCCTTGCATTTCAGGATAAAAACCTCTATAATGATAAAAACAATATCATTAGCGATGAAAAAGGCGTAGTACCACTTATCCGTTGATTTTAGAGAGCTTGTGGTTGGTGAAAACAGGCATCAAGGTAAATGGGAATTGGACTTTTGAGCTGAATTTGATGAAGTGATCCTGTAATTGCAGGATAATAAGGGTGGCACCGCGGTTCATTCGTCCCTTTTAGCAAGGGATTAATGAACCTTTTTTATGTCTAAAATGAAGAATAACCTAGGTAAAATGATTTTAATGGAGTGAACTAAATGAATACAATATTTTCGGGAATTCAACCAAGCGGGACACTAACAATCGGGAATTATTTGGGGGCCATGCAGCATTTCGTTAACCTGCAGGAAGACAACCAATGTTTCTTCTGTATTGTTGATGAACATGCGATTACTGTACCACAAGACCGCTTAAAGCTACGGAAAAATATTCGCTCGCTTGCCGCGCTGTACCTGGCTGCAGGAATTGATCCAAACAAGGCAACCCTGTTTATTCAATCCGAGGTATCTGCCCATGCGGAACTGGCTTGGATTATGCAGTCAATTAGCTATATTGGCGAGTTGGAACGTATGACTCAATTTAAAGATAAAGCTGCAGGTAAGGAAGCTGTATCCGCTGCATTATTAACTTATCCGCCGCTAATGGCCGCCGATATTTTACTATACCAAACCAATTTAGTACCTGTTGGCGAGGATCAAACCCAACATCTGGAACTAACTCGTAATCTGGCACAGCGGTTTAATAATAAATTTAATGATATTTTCACGCTTCCACAGATCAGCGTTCCAAAAGTCGGCGCAAGGATTATGTCGCTACAGGAGCCAACCAAAAAAATGAGTAAATCAGACAGCAATGAGAAAGCCTTTATTTCCATGCTTGACGAGCCGAAAAAAATCGAGAAGAAAATAAAAAGTGCGGTAACCGATTCAGAAGGGATTGTTAAGTTTGATAGAGATAATAAACCTGGTATCTCCAACCTATTAACGATTTTATCCGCTTGTTCAGGTGAATCAATAGAAAAACTGGAAGCAGATTTTGCCGGAAAGGGCTATGGAGAATTCAAACAAGCGGTTGCCAATGCGGTTGTACAAATACTTGGACCAATTCAGGATCGTTATGATGCCTTGATTGAAACGACTGAACTGGACGATATTCTTGATCATGGCGCTGAACAGGCTGCCGAAATCGCGAATAAAACATTAGTCAAAGCAAAACGGGCCATGGGACTGGGACGTAAGCGTAAATAAAAGCAAGAGGTTGGAGTTTGGAAACTAAAGTCGGAGTAAAGAGACAAAACTCAACCCGACCTTAAAAAAGCACTTGACTGGTATCCTCGCCAAGTGTTTTTTATCCGACTCCGACCTCTGAACTTCGCTATTATTTCTGTTTCGATTTATCCGGTTCCTGATTTTGTTCCAGTTCCCACATTTTTTCCAAAAACGGCTGACCCTTAATCATTTTTCCGCACAAATCCTCATGTGCTGTGCTCCATCCATATTTTACCCCTTCATACAATGCTTCCCAAACCTTTTCTTCATCCATATATCGAATATAGGGATATTTTTTCGGATTCCACTCGGTTAGCCAATAGCGCAATTCTTCCGGGTTATTCGCGGTATGCAACTGATCAAGTGCCATCATTAATAATTGTTTTAACTGCCGCTCGCGTCTGGTCAAACCATAAACAAGTTCCGGCGGCATGGATAACATATGATATTCTTTTTGGTGCAACGTTCCATCAAATTTAAACGATTGTTTTTTTGTGTTTTCGACCATATCAAAGACAAGCTGTTCCTGTCTCGGTATGAGTCTGCTTTTGCGAATCGGGATTTGATATCCTATCGTATCGATCGCGATAATATCGGTTCCATCCGTGACGATGCAAGCATAATCCAGCACGGTACGTTCCTGTCCTTTGCGAATATATGCACGCTTATAAATGGCATCGAGCATCGGTTTTGGCAGGTCATGCATATCATTTTCAATATAATGGTATAAGTCATCAGTTATGTACAATAACGGGACCTGATCAAGCAACTCGATACCGTCTTGTTTCCGCCACTCATGAAAATAACATACATTATAACCATTCTCTTCTCCTTCAAACCAATTCACCCACACATCGTGCAAATATAACATAAAACAACCCTCACTTTTTAACTAACATTTACCATACATTATGACCATCATGTCAGAAAAATATTCTGGGACTTTTCATTTATATGTGTGCAAAGTATAAATAAAAATACAAGTAAAAAGCCCAAATTAGCGCTGTTTTGGACAAAAATAAAAAAATAATTACCGAACCATTTTGCTCATTCATCTAACGGGTGTTTGGATAGTTGTAAATCGCGATTGCCATCAAAATAAAACCGATCGGCAAAAAGTAACATTCCGGTCTGCCTTTCAAAAATATAAAGTAATCAACCCACCCTAAACCAACTGGCAAGAAATTTGCATAGGCAATAATGGTGACGCCACCAGATACAGCCATGCCAAATCCCAATAAAAAAAGAAATAAATAAAACATGTTATCCCCCACCCTGCCTGTCCATTTCATTTATTTCATTCTATGCTTGTACAAGGAAATACATGATAGGGTTGTCCTGTTTACGGAGGCATCAAAAAAAAGCCAACCAGAATCCTCAATCCTGGCTAGCCTTTTTCTATTATTATGCATATTTTTTAAATATCAAAGCCACATTATGCCCGCCGAATCCAAGCGAGTTACTCATGACTACATTGACATCCTGCTTTCGCGCCTCATTTGGCACGTAATCCAAATCACATTCTTCATCAGGTGTTTCATAATTGATTGTTGCCGGAATGATGCTATCCTCAATAGATTTCATCGAGATCACGGCCTCTAATCCCCCAGCAGCTCCCAATAAGTGGCCAGTCATCGATTTCGTTGATGATACAGGCAATTGATAAGCGTAGTCACCAAAAACAGTTTTAATGGCAATTGTTTCCCATTTTTCATTCAATTGTGTGCTTGTTCCATGCGCATTAAGGTAATCCACTTGTTCAGGTGTTAACTGGGCATCCGCTAATGCTTGTTGCATGGCCCGAGATGCTCCTTCTCCGTTAGGTGCTGGTGCTGTGATATGATAGGCATCACCTGTTGCGCCGTAACCGACAATTTCTCCATAAATATGCGCACCGCGTGCTTGTGCAGTTTCCAGTGTTTCCAGCAATAAAATGCCAGAACCTTCACCCATCACGAATCCATCGCGATTTTTATCAAATGGTCTGCTTGCGGTTTGTGGATCATCATTCAATGACAATGCTTTAGCGGAACAGAAACCGGCAAATGCCATATCAGAAATTGGGGCTTCTGTTCCACCTGCAATAATATAATCTGCCGCACCACGCTGAATGGCCTTGAATGCGTCCCCGATCGAATTTGCTCCAGATGCACATGCTGTCGTTGTACATGAATTAATCCCTTTTGCACCCAGTTGAATAGATACTTGGCCCGCAGCCATATCGGGAATCATCATTGGCACAAAAAAAGGGCTGACCCGTTTCGGTCCTTTTTCCAGGAATTTATTGTGCTGGTCTTCCCATGTCTTCATTCCACCAATACCGGAACCGATCCAGACTCCAACACGTTCAGCTATTTCATCATTAATGGTTAAATTGGCATCTTCTACAGCCATTTTTGCTGCTGTAACAGCGTATTGTGTGAACGGATCCATTTTGCGAGCATCTTTTTTATCAATATAAAGCAATGGGTCAAAACCTTTTACCTCTGCTGCTACTTTTGCCGGAAAATTATCCCTGTCCACTTTCGTCGTGAAATCGATGCCTGATTTTCCGGCAACAAGATTATCCCATGTTGTCTTGACATCGTTGCCCAAAGGAGAAACGGCTCCCAATCCAGTCACAACAACTCTTCTTTCTTCCATCTGATTGTCCTCCTAATCCAATATGCTTTTATCATTATAATTCATTTTGTACATTTAGGAAATTACGAAGCACTGTTCATGTATTCCCTTTGCCAAAATCAGTGATGGGAAGACAAACTAAATACGCAAGTTCTGTAAGATTAAATATCTTATTTACCCCAGCGCAATGCTACCGATCCCCAGGTTAAGCCACCACCAAAACCAACCAGCACCAGCAAATCATTATCCTTGATTCTGCCATTTTTCACAGCCTCGGATAGTGCCATTGGTATGGAGGCTGCAGATGTATTGCCAAATCGTTTGATGGACGTGGCCATACGATCTTCGGAAATATCCAATCGCTCACGGGCAGCCTCCATAATCCGGATATTCGCTTGATGCGGAATCAGATAGTCCACATCATGTTTATTCAAACCAATTTTTTCAATGACATTTACAGCTGACTTTGGCATTTGCCGGACCGCAAATTTGAAGACTTCCCGGCCATTTTGGAATAAATAATCTCCAGGGTTCTGATACAAATATTTGCCACCTGCTCCATCTGCGCCTAACTCAAATGATAATATTCCTTTTCCCTCTGAAACATTACCAGCCACGGCAGCACCAGCACCATCGCCAAAAAGTACGCATGTATTCCGATCAGACCAATCGGTGATTTTGGACAATTTTTCAACACCAATGACCAATACATGTTTATATACATTGGTTTCAATAAATTGTTTTGCAGTTATGAGAGCATACATAAACCCGGAACATGCTGCACTAATGTCCATGGCAGCTGCTTTTGTTGCTCCCAACCGATCTTGCAAGCGGCATGCTACAGATGGGAAAGGCGTATCTGGTGTTACTGTTGCCACCAGGATCAGGTCAAGCTCTTCTGCGTCTATATTTGCATCTTCCAACGCATTTACTGCCGCATAAAAGGCCATGTCTGACGTATCCATATCATCCTCTGCTATGCGGCGTTCTTCAATCCCCGTTCTCGTTCTGATCCATTCGTCATTGGTATCTACAATTTTCTCCAAATCATGGTTTGTGACAACCTTTGTTGGAACATAATGCCCTACCCCAACGATTCCAACACTCATATTTACATCTCCTCTAATATCAATTGTCTAGCTTCGGTGCCCAGCGACTAGTGTGCTTCCTTTACATACATCGCTACCCCGGCACCTTAGGCCTTTCAGTGATTAACATCAATTATTATGACTTGGTACTAATTTTAATGTATCTTTCCCCGCGTTGCAAGTGAATTTATTACTATCCGGGTTCCGTCATTTCTGTTCATTTGGCAGCAACCCTGTCTTTTTATAGGTAGCAACTGCCTTTCTTATTTTTTCCTGAAATGCTTCAGGAACGTCAGGACTAAACTCGCCTAATGTGATAGCTTCGTCCTTGAAATCGTAAGTCAGAATCCGATCGGTCATCTCACCTTTATTAAATCTTTTGGCCATCAGTTCATACAATTTATCCACATGTAAAACAACGCTGGTTAATACCGTTCGATCATCCATAACAGATCGATCATCAACATTTCCAAATGCGTAAATCCCGTCTCGGCTCGCTCGTTTAATAATATCTGAACGAAATGATTCACTAGCGGGGTATACAACATCAACATCTTTTTTTCGCATTTTTTTATAATTGGTTAAAGCATTTTCTTTATCATCCAGATTTTTCACATAGTTAATATGTACTTCTGCATCCGGATTTTGATATTTAACCCCATCAAAAAATTCCTCTACTCCCGGTTGCCATTCATATTCTGCCAAAACCCCAACCTGATTGGTTTCGGTCATTTTTCCAGCAATCATTCCACCGAAAAAACTCATTGAACCAGTATTGAAGTTTAGACTGGCTACATTTTCCGCATAGTAATCGCCATTAAAATAAACAAATTGCACCTCTGGGTATTGCTGGGATATATCTACAAATGCCTTGCCATAGGAACTGCTCTCACCAAAAATAAGGTTTACCCCCTTATTAACCAATTCCTCAACGGCATGTTGTACATCTTTTTCGGTTTTAACCCCTTCTCTATAATAAATGTCGACATCATATTTATCCCTGATAGCTAACAGACCCTTATAGTTCTTTTTTTCCCATGCTTGATCATTAACGGACGTTTCTACAAGCATCCCGGCCTTTTGGATATTTCCATGATTGAAGAAGTGCCCACAACCTGATAACAATACCATGAGCCCAAACAGGATCCATACATATCGCTTTTTCAACATTTGCACTCCCATTATTAAAACATTGGCACATACTACCATTGTAGCGTTTACCCGTCCAGTAGTAAATGCATTTGCAACGGATGGTAAAAAAAGCCCTGTGAAAATGGCACGATTATTTCCAGCAGATTTTGATTTCCTTTGAGCATTAATTATAAGGATACAAGGATTTAAACCGTCTATAATGATTAGTCAACGATTTTACCTGCCTGTGTATCTGGCCAACATGAAGCGGAAAAACCATTTGCTTACCGTTCACTACATCAAATGATTCCTGTTTTTGCGATCTTATTTCCAATCGGGATGGCAACCGGCTGGCCTGTAAACATTGCATGAAGCTTGGTAGGAAATCCTCAATATGGACCGCTTCGTTATAAAACGTTTCTGAATCAAATGGAATAAACGTCTGCTGATCATATACCCCATGCTCGTTCATGGGCATCCATTCACCGAAAAGCAATGGAAGCTTAATCGTAACCATGTTTGATTCAGGATTTTCTTCTTCCCCACGACAGAGCTTGAACGATTTTTCCGCATGTATGTGCAATGGTGGTTCCGATGCTCCATTTACAATCATTGTCTGATAGTGTTTTTTTGTCGTCTTTTCATCTGTGACAAGGGAAAATAAATCATTTCTTCCTACCATCATTGCCAGCTGTTCGGCTGTTGCGGTACTAAATGTATCTTGTCCTGCCACCTCAAACCCACGTTCAAGCAAATCATTCACAATATGAAAGCCGATCCAGTTAAAGCAATTAGTGATGAAATAAGACATAGCCATCCTCCTCATTTCCTTAATTATTATATTATCGTCCTGGTCTACATATGTTTAAGAGGATGTTCAAAAAGTCCGGTAAAAATGACATGCCCCTGCAAAAGGGGTATGCCGACGCCTGAGCGCAAGCCCGGTGCTCAAAGCTACGCCGCCTAGAACTTCTCGGTCCTTTTTATCCTCCTTTTTGAACACGCACTTTAAGCAAGGCGTATTAACAAATGAAAACAAACGGTTTGGAAAATACACGAAAATGGTTCTTCCATCTTGAAAATGCTTTAATTTTTTTTACATGTTTGATAAACTATAGACATAGACAGTATGTTAAAGAATGAGGTGTTGAGATGCGGTTTTTTTGGACATTCATTTGGGCACTGGCAATCGGCGGTGTTATTTCGTATATCCTGTCCGCCATGGCTGGTGAACCATTCAATGTTATTCATACCTTAGTACTTTCCATTATTTTCACAATTGCTATTTATGTGTTGGGTGAAGGTATCTTAAAGGAACAAGCGGAATAGCTCCGCAAAGCAATTATAGTGCTATAGCTCACGTAATGAAGTTTCACTCGATTAACCCTTGTCATCGTTTACTGATTGACAAGGGTTTTTTCTTTTAAGATAACAATAGATTTGAATCTATATGAATTTCTTAACAAGCAGCCTGCCCCCAGCGCCCGTCATCACTTTTCTTAATACCATGGTAAAATGCTTAATGCCACTAGTGCAGTCAATGGTAAAATTAACCGTCTAAACCTTCTTGGTGGACCATAATATCCTGGATTTCCGTAGCCTGGATACCCATAACCATACCCAAACTCCGGGCCGTAACCATATTGCTGCATTCGCCACGGATCAGACATTTCCTGTTCCCGTTGATCTATTGGTACCGCTAAATAAACGTATTCGTCATCCAATCCGGTTATAATCCCGTCGACTTTTGAACCATCTGCCATTTCAACAAGTACATACGCATGCATATGTTGTTTACAAGTCTCGTATATATGATGAAGATCGTGTTTCATGTTCACCCTCCTCTGTCACCAGATTATGCATTTGCCTATTTGTTGGTGACTGAACCGGTAAGAGCGGACGAAACGGGGTTTAAAGTGGACAAGTTAAAAGGGGGCTTTCTTGATGGAAAGTGTTGCAGCATTTTGGTTATTAATAAAATATATCGTACTAGGAATCATTCAGGGAATTACCGAGCCGATTCCGATATCCTCAAGTGGGCATTTGGTAATTTTACGGGAATTGTTTGGCATTGAAATCAAAGGGTTATCATTTGAAATCATTGTCAATTTCGGATCTTTGCTTGCCGTTTTTGTCATTTACCGGCGCGACATCATACTGCTCATCCGTGAATTTTTCCAATACCTTTTTACAAAAAATCAATCAGCCAAAAACGGTTTTCAATTTGTTCTGTACTTAATCATTGCGACTATTCCAACTGGTGTGCTTGGACTACTATTGGAAGACTATATAAGCAGCAAACTTAGTACAGTAACCGTTGTCGGCGTGACATTACTTATAACCGGAATTGCACTCTGGATAATCCGCAATCTTAGAGGAAAGAAAAACGATGGCGATTTAACAGTAAAAGATGCCATCATTGTCGGACTAGCCCAGGCTGTTGCCTTAACCCCTGGGATCAGCCGCTCTGGTGCAACGATTGTGGCGGCCATCTTGCTGGGGATGAAACAGGAGACTGCATTACGATTCTCATTTTTATTATACATTCCCGTTAGTCTTGGTGTTACGGTTATGTCTGTTACAGATATTGTTTCCGACCCCCATTTTGATGCATTAATGATTCCTTATCTGCTGGCTTTCATGGCGGCAATTATCGGCTCTTATTTCGCCTTGAAATGGTTTATGAACATCATGCGGCATGGCAATTTAAAATATTTTTCCTTCTACTGTTTTATTGCAGGAATTCTCGTTATTATCTTTCTATGAAACTGCCTTTCTTTTTTACCATACAATCTGATATACTGATCAAAAGAAGATGAACGTTATTTGTCAAGTAGTGTTCAAAGAAGGAATGAACCGGGCTTTTTGAATAACTTGAAAAAAGGTGGTTTTGAAAGATGCAGCAACCATTTTTGAAGCCAAGTATATCTGATGAATTACGTCATATACTTGATTCTGCGGATCGTACGAAACCAATCAAAAAAGATACTTATTTATTTTCGGAAGGGGAAAACGCGAAAGAATTATATATTATCCAATCAGGACGTGTACAAATTGGAAAACTTTCCCCTGATGGTCGCGAACTTACCTTAAGGATTTGTAATAAAGGGGATATCGTTGGTGAGCTTTCCCTTTATGATGAAGTAAAATATATTTTGAATGCCAAGGTACTGGAAGATGGCAAGGTGGCCGTTATCAACAAAGCCCGCCTGGAGGAAGAATTGATCAACAATGGCAGTCTGGCCATCGAATTTATGAAAATGATGAGTGAATCATATCGCCGGGACCAGACACGATTCCGCGATCTTGTCATGCACGGCAAGAAGGGGGCTCTCTATTCCACCCTTATTCGTTTGTCCAACAGTTATGGTCGGAAACAGGATAATGGAAATATTTATATTGATATTGTCCTGAACAATCAAGAACTGGCCAATTTCTGTGGAACCTCACGGGAAAGTGTCAACCGTTCGCTAAATGAGCTGAAACGGAAACAAATCATTTCCATGAAAAAAGGCCATATCATTATTCATGACCTAACCTATTTAAAGGCAGAAATTAACTGTGAAGAATGCCCCATTGAACTGTGCAGCATTCATTAACCTATAAAAAAACGGAGGCGCTCCTTTGCCAACAAGCGACTCCATTTTTGATTTAAAAAAGATGCTCAAAAAAGTCCGGTAAAGCATTGAAATCAATTCTCACCACGTAAAAAACATGAAGGCTCCGTTATGATGTTTGTTTCTCTAGTTCATGTAAAGGAGTAGAATGGTATGAATAGCCAGTCCGTCAAAGAACTTCTTCAAAAGGTTCCATTATTCAGGGATTTAACCGATGATGAAATGAAACCGATTGTAGAACTTGCTAACTCCCGTACGTATCAACGGGGGACACATATATTTATGCAGGGCGACCCCTTGACAAATGTTTATTTTATTCATCAAGGGAAAGTCAAAATTTATAAAACCGACTTTCATGGCAAAGAACAAATCGTCAACGTTCTGCATACCGATGAGATGTTCCCGCATCAAGGCTTTTTCAGAAAAGATAACTATCCTGCGCATGCCGAAGTTTTGGAAGATGCCATCTTGATCTACATTCCGATCCATTCCTTTGAAAACTTTCTCATTACCCATCCTGAAATTTGCATAAAGCTTTTCAAAGTGCTTGGTGATCGAATTGTTGACTTGCAAAATAGGTTAGAAGAGAAGATTCTGCATAATACATATGAACAGATTATCTTGTTATTGTTACGACTATCCCGGCAATACGGAAAGAAGCTTAACGAACAGCAGATAACGGTCGATACACACTTTACCAATCGGCAACTGGCTAATATGATCGGATCCAGCCGGGAAACTGTAAGCCGTACCTTAACCCAATTAAAAAAGCAAGACCTTGTTTCCATGGATAAAACGCGGCGATTCGTGTTGGATCCAGGGAAACTCGAGGATGAGTTATTTTAATATAACGCTCTTTCCACGGTATAATTTGCAGTAATTTCGCGTGCCGTTTTGCGATGTGTTCAGATTTAGGGGAAAAAAGGCCGCCCAGTCACCTTCTGGACAGCCTTTTGTTTAATCTTTCCCCATACCACGTAAAAATTGCAGCATCATGGTAATACTTTTATTAATTTCCGGATCTTTCAATGCCTTCAATAGATCCATTGGTTTCGTTGGTTCCGTTCGTTCAAATGTCCGCGCCTCATTTAAACCGTGATTGATTTTTCCCGTAAAGTATTGAATATCATCCATTGGCAAATCACCGATTAAGAAAGCAAGTTTTCCCAAATTCCCCAGGATTTCAGTGTATTGTTCCTTATTCAGCTCATTCATGATATTTTCCACTGCTTCTTCTTTATGAATGATCAACGCAGTGATTAACTGTAGAAAGCCTTTATCATGAAGAGATGCAAGCAAGTTAATTCCCTGCAAAATGGCGTCTTTATTCTCGCTAACCGCAGTTAAGACCTCTTCCAGTTGCTGTTGTTTGATAACCTCTTCGGGAATTTCCATTCGTTTGATCGATGTAATTGGTTCAGCCACTATTTGTTCACCACGCTTCCCGGGAAGGTATAATCATTTCGTTCCCATTTTCGTTCCACCTGAACACTGATTTGCGACTGACGATTCCCCCTCCTGTGATTATGGGATGGGATCGGACTTTTTCCATTTTTCTTGAGTACCTTCATTTTTACGGCAACCTCTTTATATGCTGGTGTGTTGGTATCCTTATCAACCGTGTTATTGGTTAAGTAATTGACCGCCGATTTTCCATTATCATTCAATGGTAAATAAACTTCTTTGCCATGCACCCGATCCGTTATCGTAGCTGTTACGGTTACATGCCCTTCAGGAGAAATCAATTTTACCAATGCCCCCTCCTCTACACCACGTTCTTTGGCTAATTCAGGGGAAATTTCCACAAAAGCTCCCGGTAATTCATGGGTCAATCCTGCAGATTTATACGTCATGTTCCCTTCATGGAAATGCTCAAGCACCCGACCATTATTCACATGCAGATCATATTCATCATTGGTAGCATAATCAAAATTGAATTCCAGTGGATATAGCCTTGCTTTTTTATCATCAAATGGGAACCCATCCGCGAAAAGTAATGGTGTGTCCGTTCCATCGGCTGCCACTGGCCACTGCAGACTGTTATAGCCTTCTAAACGATCGTACGTGACACCGGCAAATAATGGAGCAAGAGATGCTGCTTCATCCATGATTTCTGCAGGGTGGGCATAGTTCCAGTCATATCCCATTTGTTTGGCAATCGCCATAATAATTTGCCAATCCGGTTTTGCATCCCCCACTGGATCAAGCGATTGATATAGTCGTTGAATTCTTCGTTCGGTATTGGTAAATGTGCCTTCCTTTTCTAAGCTTGGAACAGCCGGTAAAACAACATCCGCATATTCTGCAGTCTTTGTTAAAAATAGATCCTGGACAACGAAGAAATCCAGTTTTTTAAAAGCATCAGTTACATAATTGATGTTAGCGTCCACCACTCCAGTATCCTCGCCTAAAACATACAAGGATTTAAGATCACCTTCATGGATTGCTTCAATCATTTCATGGTTATCCCGGCCTGGCTCGGCTGGAATCTCCACATTCCATTTCTCTTCATACCGTTTACGAACGTTATCATCGGCCACTTCCTCATACCCCGGGAAGAAGTTTGGCATACTGCCGAAATCACTGCAACCCTGGACATTATTGTGTCCTCGTAATGGATAGGCACCGGTTCCGTGTCGCATATAGTTACCAGTGATCAAAAGTAAATTGGAAATTGCCGTACTGGTATCGCTTCCCAATGTATGCTGCGTAACGCCCATCGCCCAACAGATTACTAGTTTATCAGCACGAACAATTTGATCGGCAATGTCTATTAAATCCTCCTGTGAAATTCCGGTGACTTCTTCCGCATATGCTAATGTGAATTTCTCCAGGCTTTGTTTATATTCGTCAAAGTTATTCACCCACTTATCTATGAATTCCCGGGCTTCATGGCCTTGATCAATAATGTATTTGGCAACGGCCGACAACCAGACCAGATCAGTTCCGCTTTTGGGCCTGAAAAATCGATCAGCACGCTGTCCCATTTCATGTTTCCGTAAATCAAACACGTACAACTTTTGTCCAAATAATTTATGTGACCGTTTAATTCTGGAGGCTAGAACAGGGTGTGATTCAGCCGTGTTGGAGCCAATAATTATCACCATATCGGCTGCCGCAATATCATCAATAGACCCGGAATCCCCTCCATGTCCGACTGTTCGGAATAATCCTTTTGTTGCTGGTGATTGACAGTATCGGGAACAATTGTCCACATTGTTTGTACCAACCACTTGCCTGGCCAGTTTTTGCATGAGAAATGATTCCTCATTGGTTGCTTTGGATGATGAGATAAAACCTAATGCATCAGGCCCATGTTTGGATTTGATGTCTTGAAAGCGTTTAGCAATATATTGTAGCGCCTCTTCCCATTCCACCTCAGCAAAATGATCGTCTTTACGAATCAATGGCCTAGTCAGACGCTCCTCAGAGTTGACATAATCCCAGCCAAATTTTCCTTTTATACAGGTTGAAATATGATTGGCTGGAGATTCTTTTTGCGGCTGGACTTTGAGTACTTGGCGATCCTTTGTCCAGACATCGAAAGTGCAGCCTACACCACAATACGTACAAACGGTTTTGGTTTTCTCAATTCGTTCCTCCCGCATCGCTGCTTCGGTATCGGAAATCGCATACAATGGGCCATAACCTGTCTCCGTTTTCTTGGTCACTTCAATCATGGAGCGCAGCAGACCTGGTTTATGATCGGTCATATAACCTGCTTCACCTTCCATGTTGGTTTCGATTAAGGCATTACATGGACAAACCGTCACACACTGCCCACAGCTGACACATGATGACTGGTCAATCGGTACATCATTGTCCCAAATGACGCGCGGTGATTTGCGATCCCAATCGATAAGTAATGTTTCATTAACCTGTACGTCCTGACAAACTTCCACACAGCGTCCGCACAAGATACATTGATCTGGATCATAACGATAAAATTTCGAGGAACGGTCGACCTCATATGGTTTTGCTTGAAAAGGTCTGGATTGATGTTCTAATCCGAAATCGGCCATCGTGTTATGAATCTCGCACGTTCCGTTATTATAATCGCAAACAGTACAGTATAGTTCATGTTTTTCAAGGATACGATCCAAAGCCTCTTTTTGTGCACTATGTACAACGTCTGCTGTTGTGTCTACTTCCATGGCGCTTTCAATTGTTGTCCCGCATGCCCGAACAATTTCGCCATTCACCTTGACCATGCAGGTATCACATGTTTGAATCGGTCCCAATGATTCGTTATAACAAATCTGCGGGATAAACGCTTCCGTAGTATTAAGTAAATCCAGTAAATTCTGCCCCGGATCAGCCAAATACTCCGTTCCATTAACCGTTACGATAACATGTTCTTGCATTATATCTCCTCCCTATTTTGATACATGATGACCCATATCTCCATATATGCGCGAATCATGCGTATATACATTTAGTTTATTTTCACGGATAAATCCAGCTGCAGTGATTTGTAAATCCTCTGCTAATTTCAGGGCTAAATCAGTGGGAGCTGACTTGGCTAACAAGACACCACAGCCTATCTTGGAAACTTTTAAAACGACCTCAGAGGAAATTCTGCCGCTAAAGAGAATACATTTGTCCTTCAAAGATAGATGATGTTCCAAGATAAACCCGAAAAGTTTGTCAAGGGCATTATGACGGCCAATATCAATGAATGCGCAAATCATTTCCGTCCCGGTAGCAAGTGCTGCCTGGTGTACACCGCCTGTTCGATCATGTATTTTTGCAGCTTCATCAAATTTCCTCATGAGATCAACAATTTGTTGGCTTGACATAGTTGGTGCCTTGGTAATTGTTTTAGCCGTTTTAACATCTTGTTTCAAATAAAACTCTCTGCTCTTCCCACAACAGGAACCAATCCAGCGCTGTGTTCGCTCGGTAAGGTCAACCGACATGCTCAGTTCAACATAAACAAATCCTGTCTTTTCGTCGACTGTAAGGCCTTCTATCTGATCCATGGTACGAATGATTCCTTCTGATGCCAAAAAGCCGATGACCAGTTCGTGTACATGTGTCGGTGTACAAACAATCGTTGCATATTGGTCACCATTAATCATCACGGTTATTGCCGTTTCCCTGGCAATCTCATCATCTTCTTTGGTCTGTAAATGTTGATGATATCTCGTTATTTTCCATGACGTGGTACTATCGCTGTGCACTTTTATCCTCCTTTCGTTGAATTTTCACATCTTTACATGCTGGTTTTTGTCCATCGTATAGGCAGTTTCAAGACGGTTACGTGCCATATGACGAACGCAACCGCTACACAATCTCTTAATTTTTTAAACATGTGCATTAAATCATATTTTCAGAATCCAGTCTTTGCTTCTATTCCCGCTATTTATTACTAATCCTCGGAAAAGACCCGGTGGAAACATGTTGCTGTTCTCTTAATCTCCTCATATCAACCCGAATCCATAAAGAAACAATGAAAGCAATTACAAAAATGATACCAAAAATAACCATAGTTAAATTATAACTCTTACTGGTATCATAGATCAATGATAATAGAATCGGTCCTACAGCTCCACCCATTGCCCAGGCAGTTAATATATAGCCGTGAATGGCGCCAAGCTGTTTTGTTCCAAAGATATCACCAATGTAAGCGGGAATGGACGCGAAACCACCGCCATAACAGGAGACAATAAGAAATACCAGTATTTGAAACAAGATAACATTAGCAGAAATCGGCAGCAGGAAGTAAGCGATTATTTCAATGGCAAAAAAAGTCGTATATATATTTGGACGTCCAATATAATCTGACAATGTTGCCCAGCCAATCCGGCCACCACCATTAAATAATCCCATAACACCAACCATGGTTGCAGCTGCGGCAGGGGTCATCCCGGCGATTTGCTGAGCCATTGGGGAAGCAACCGAAATAATGGCGATACCACACGTAACATTCAAAAACAACATCACCCACAACAGCCAAAAGCGGCGGGTCTTAATTGCCTCATTTGCAGTAAGCTGAGATAGATCCGGTTTTACCATCCTGGTTGTTTGTTGTGCTTTTTCACGGAATCCTTGTGGTGCCCAATCCGCTGGTGGCGGAGATAAGTATAAAGAAGCCAGGGTCATCACAAAAAAATAAACCATACCAAGAATAAAAAATGTATTGGATATGCCCACTGAATCAATTAAGGAAGCAGCGGCCGGCCCACTAATTAAAGAGGCAAACCCAAACCCCATAATCGCAAGACCCGTTGCCAATCCCCGATGATCCGGAAACCATTTAACCAACGTTGAAACTGGTGCAATATAACCGATGCCCAGTCCAATCCCTCCAATAATCCCGTAAAAAAAATATAATAGTATTAATGATTCCATCGCTGTAGCAAGTCCCGATCCCGCTACACCCACACCAAAAAATAAAGCAGCAAGCATGGCTGATTTCCTCGGCCCATGCTTTTCAACAAATTTGCCCATAAAAGCAGCCGAAAAACCCAAAATAAAAATTGCAATACTGAACACCAGTGAAATTTGTGTTGTTTTCCAACCGTATTGAGTTGCCATTGGATTGGTAAACACACTCCAAGCATAGGCGGAACCAATACAAATATGGACGCCAACGCCACAAACAGCAATAAGCCAACGATTTTTCACCTTTTGCAACTAAAGAACCTCCCTTTTTTCCATACGAATGAATGTGCATTTGCAAGCAGGCGTCATGAATATTTGCTATTTTCTAATTATCATAATATCATATTTATAGCTGATTGTCCCTATGAATTTGCTAATTGTATCGTGGTGTATGGAGAGAAATTTACCATTAAAAGCAAAATCGATAAAATACAGGAGAAAATTGATAGTGTAGGGCGCAAAATCAATCGGAGTGTGTTAAACATTTCAAAAGCGGCAGAGAAATAAACGAACTTGAGAGCAACGCCCTTTCAAAAAACCGATTTTCTATTAGCGGATGTTCAAAAAGTCACACACTCTAATCTAAGAAAATCGGTTTTGTGTTCTTATTAGCAATACTGTTATGTTAGACTTATTGTGATACATACAGGAATCATCATCCGCCACTAACCGGTGGAATAAAGGCAACCACATCACCATCGATAAGTTTAGCGTCTTCTGTTGCATATTCCTCATTTACAGCAATCATGGCACGATCTATTGCTTCCAGTTGGTACTCACTTTGCAAACGTGTTTTCAATTCTTTTACCGAAGCAACATTCGCTGCTTCGAGTGATAGTCTATCTTTGCCTAAGGATTCTTGTAATTCCGCAAAAAACAACACATCAATCATGGTACATTTCCTCCTCTGTTGGCAATTGATCTTGATAAGATGTCGTTTCCAATTGATCCCCAATCCATTTGGTACCATCTTCCCAATGTTCCTTCTTCCAAATAGGGACAATTTGCTTGATTCGGTCAATCGCATAACGACTCGCTGCAAAGGCATCTGCACGATGTGGGGTCGAGACCGCAATCACAACGGCAATATCCGATATCTCCAAGCGGCCTACTCGATGGGCAATCGCCGTTTTTGCATCTGGCCAGCTAGCTTGGATTTCGTCACCAATTTGTTTGAGTTTTTTCTCGGCCATCGCGATATATGCTTGATATTCCAAATATAGTGTTCGCTTGCCTTTGGTAAATTCCCGAACCGTGCCAATAAAAGTGTTAACTGCACCTGCTTCCGGTCGAACAACTTTTTCGATGCAATCATTTACCTGAATGGGGCAGTCGGTAATCCAAAAATACTTTTCCATCTTAACACCCTTCATTTACAATAATATCAGCAAGCATGCCGAGATGTGTTTCAATCTTTGGAACCGAAAACACTGGATAGTCAACATCTGCCACTATTCCTTTGTTCCAGGTTCCTACAGCAATTATAGTAGAAAGCCTATGTAAAAGCGATACATCTTCCGCGTTTTTCACCAAAACAATTTTGGGAAAGTCCGCTTGTTTAAAACCTTCTACCAACAGGATATCGATATGTACTAACTGATACAGTTCCATCATTTCGGCTACTGGTATGTTTGGCAGAAGGATCTCGGTGCTTGTTTCCCCTTGCACTGCACTAAGGCTTGCCCCCGATGCAAAGTGTTGATAAGTATCAGTATTTTGCATTACTGCAGGATCTCCGCCGTGCCCGTGATGCTTTAATGCACCAACTTTCCATCCATATTTTGTAAGGTGCCGAATCAGTTGGCTCATAACTGTTGTTTTACCCGTATTTTTATGACCAACAATTTGGCATATTTTCATATATAACACTCACTTTTGAACTTCTTGTATTAAAAAAGGCTGATCCATTATTCTGAATCAACCTAATATCTCATCAATCTGGAATACCCAACGCAATCTTAGCATATCGTGACATTTTATCTTTACCCCAAGGCGGATTCCACACAATGTTTACATTAACTTCTTTGATTTCAGGGATATCTGCAAGCGCTCGCTGAATGTCAGCCTCAATATGTGCAGATAACGGGCACCCCATGGCAGTTAATGTCATTGTCACATCACAAACACCGTCATCATTCAACTCAACACCGTAAATGAGACCTAGATTGACAACATCAATCCCCAGTTCCGGGTCGATAACATTTTCGAGTGCACCAAGGATATTATCCTGTAACGCTTCATCCATTGTTTCAATACCTCCCCTGCTTATTCCTACTTTCATTTAAACATATTTCAACGTATTTTCAAATGATTTATCTCACACGTCAATCAATGAATGTATCGTTTATTACGCATTACGAGATGCAATACCAATTTTTCACTTTATAAATACGTTTCAAACCATTTTTCCGTTGCCAGAATCGCTTTTCGGCTAACTTTATGATCGCGATTGGCTTCTTTCATAAATTGAATCTGATCCTGATTGGTATAATGATGTTTGACATCCTCATAAAAAGTGTACGAGTGATCAAAAGGGACAACCGAGTCGTTTTCCCCATGCCAGAATAAAAGTGGCCGCTGGTTTAGTTTTTCAGGATATAGTGACAAGTCAACCATTTTCAAATCCTGATACAATTGATCGATGATGTCATCTGTAACTGGCAGTTTGCCCATCTTCTTAAGTGTATCAACTAATGTTTTAGCATAAACAGTAATCTTCGGTGACCCCATCAAAATCGCCGCGACTTTAATCCATGGATATTGGGTCAAGGCTACTGATGTTGTAATTCCTCCCATACTTGTCCCGGCAATCCCAATCCGGCCATCAAGTAAAAGACCTTGCTCTGTTAAGGTATCCCGGATTTCTTTTAATTCCTTTATGTTCTGCATGACAATATCCCAGAAGGAAACTTGCCGCTGGATTGCTGACATTTCAATTTCACGTTCGCCATGATATTCACTGTCAGGCAAAACCACCCTGTATCCTTTTGCAGCTAATAAATAGGCGAGTGGTAAATTATGTTCTTTGGCACTAGTGAAGCCATGAAAATAAATAACAACGGGTAATGCCTTTGTTTCATATTTGACATCAACCACTTCTAATGCCGGAATATTGTTGAAGTTTTTATGTATAACACCAATCATCCTTAAGATCCTTTCATCAAAAATAATATATTATACCTATCTTAATATTACTATGCGCTGCATTGCAAATAAAGTGAGACTTCAAGTACAACAACAAAAGCTAAATCTGTAATATTATTCTTTACTTTCTAATGAAACACTTATACACTATTGGCATGCGAGGTGAAAATATGGAAAAGAAACAACATTTAATTGCTTTGGACTTGGACGGTACCCTCTTAACCGATGATAAAGTTATTAGTCCGCTAACAAAACAAGCGATTCTACAAGCAAAAGAACAAGGGCATATTGTCATCATTTCAACAGGCCGGCCACATCGGTCAAGTATCGGTTATTATCAAGAACTTGGGTTGAACACACCAATGGTTAATTTTAATGGCGCGCTCATTCATCATCCATATGATAATAAATGGAGGGTTTTACACAACCCTATGCCCAAACGAACTGCGCTAAAAATTGTTGATGCGTGTTACCATATAGGCGTTCATAACGTGATGGCCGAAGTAAAAGATAACGTCTATCTGGACCAATATGATGAAAAGATCCTGGACATTTTTAAAATGGCACCAAACGATCCGCCATTTACTATCGGGGGATTGAAAAATAAACTGCAGGATGATCCAACCTCATTGCTTATTTATCCAATGGAAAATAATATAACTGCGCTACGCAATCATTTGAATGATTATCACGCTGAATTGATCGAACACCGTAAATGGGGTGCACCATGGAACATTATTGAAATTGTCAAAAAGGGGATGAACAAAGCAGTTGGTGTACAAAAAGTCGCGCATTATTATCATATCCCAAAAGAACGGATTATTGCATTCGGTGATGAGGACAATGACCTGGAAATGATTGAATATGCTGGTGTTGGTGTCGCCATGGCAAACGCAATCGATGAATTAAAATCCGTTGCTAACCATATAACAGATACAAATGAACAAGACGGTATCGGTCATTTCCTTGATCGTTATTTAACCCTGAACACAAAGGCAATGTAACATCCGTATCTTTTTGTTCTTGATAATGTTACTGGACTTATTTGAATCCTTTAGCATGTTCCCGACATTTTCCTTTTATATTTCAACACACATTCATCCATACTATAAGTGAACGTATCCATCGCGTTCACTTATTTTGTTGGGAGGAATCGTCATGGCGAAAAACAGTAAGTCGAGACGGTTTGTGCAACATGGCTCAGATTCCGTGAAGAAGCATGATGAACGGTTTCCTTACCGGTCACGTCTTTCCGATGCAACAGTAGACACCGAAGAGGAAGCCAATAACCATACTGTAGGAGGATTTTAATTGGAAAACAATTTTTTTCAACAGGCCAAATCCGCTATCAGTCGTTTAACAAACACCAATAACACACCGAGTGAACAAGATAAACAAGCAGCCGAGCAAGCTATCCAACAGGCATACAATAATTGTACCGATGAGGAAAAGCAACAGCTTGAGCAATTGGAACAATCACTCAAACAAAAAAATCAATTAAGCTAAGCCCTCCGCGAAAAGCTGAAGCGCCCGGTTAGCGGCGTATGTGCTGGACTGAGCCGTAGGAGATAAAGGAAACACGGTGAGCTGAGGCTTCAGTATGTAGGTTAGTTCGGCGTTGCGACAGGACGTCGTGGGCTTAACCGAACCTCCTCTACTCACCGATGTTGACTTATCGTACGGAGGTGAAGGAAGCACACTAGCCGCTGGGCGCTGAAGCTGGACAACCGCAGAAAAGCTGAAGCGCCCGGTTAGCGGCGTATTTCATAAAAGCTTGATCCTAGTCAATATCCAACTCATTAACAGTGATGAAATGGTTTCACGAGTTTCGAGCAAAACCCCGTGGTTACCAAATACTACGGGGATACATATGCTCCCAACTACGCTTGTATTTTAATAATTAGCGTAACAAGAACAAGACCTGGATATCCCTTTTATCCCTGTCCTATTTCTGCTAATATAGAGACAAATGGGTTTTAAAATGAGGAGGAATGACACAATGGGAGTGCGAGCAGAAGCTACACCAAATCCAAACGCATTAAAATTCACAACCGATAAATTAATATTTCAAGGCACCAACAGTATTTCGGTTATGTCCGGGGATACAAGTGAATATGATATTCTTAACGATCTTATGAAATTGAATGGCGTCGATAATGTTTTTGGTTACCAAAATTTTATCACCGTCAATAAAGAATTCGATGCAGAATGGGAACAACTCCAACCAGAAGTCGAGAAGGTTTTTACGAAATACGGATATTAATCAAACAAAAACAAACGCTTGGCCAAGCGTTTGTTTTTCGTTTTTCCAATTAATTGTCACGCCTAAATAATCCGAAAATACCCGTTGTTTGAACGATATTAGTAAACGCGTTTGGATCGACTTCCGAAATTACTTTCTCCAAATCGTATAATTCGTACCTCGTTATTACCAGGTACATCATGTTTTTATTCTCGCCTGTATAGGCGCCTTTTGCCGGCAAAATGGTAATCCCCCGTACCATTTTATTGTGAATTGCCTGTTGCAGCTCTTCCGCTTTATGGGTAATAATCATTGCAGTTACCTTCTCATGACGTGTATGAATAGCATCGATGACCCTGGTTGTCACATAGAGCGTTACCATGGTGTATAGCGCGTTCTCCGGTTTATAAAGAATACCGGCAAATGCAATAATGATGGCATTTAAAAGAAGAAAATACGTACCAATTGGTTTGTCCTTCATCCGGGATAGAACCATGGCAATGATATCCAGTCCCCCGGTCGATGCCCCATACCTCAATGTAAGCCCCACTCCGGCACCGGAAATAACGCCGCCGAAAACCGCATTCAAAATAATATCATTGGAGAATTCCACAACAGGAAGCACCTCCAAGAATACTGTTGTACATAATACGGAAATTGCGCTATAAATCGTAAATCCCTTGCCAACCTTAAACCAACCAAGGACGGCGACAGGAATGTTAAGTATGAATAGTAAAATACCTGTACTAATTTTAATTCCAAGAAAATCACCAAACACACTGGAAAGTAGCTGGGCTGCCCCGGTAAAACCGCTCGCATAGACATTTGCTTCAATAAGGAAAAAGTTTAGTGCGATCGCTCCCAATAAAGCACCAAATATTACAATGATGATTCGCTTGGCCTCAACTAAAAACATAACACCTCTCCTTGTTCACGCAACCTATTAAGGCTGTAGCAAGAAATATTTTGACTATCTTACATGTTCACTATACACTAAATACAATGTTAATTATTAAAGGATGTTCAAAAAGTCCGGTAAAAATGACGCTTCGAATTTCGTCGTTGGCTTGCTTTTCCGCTCCTCATGTACCTTTTATGTACACTCCGGTGCTCAAAGCTACGCCGCCTAGAACTTCTCGGTCCTTTTTATCCTCCTTTTTGAACACGCACTATTACGAATGAAGGTGAAGACATGAAGGTGAAAATCCTTGCCGATTCTGCATGTGATCTGTCAGAAAAACATTATAACGAATTCAACATTGAAATGATACCCTTAACGGTGCACCTGGACGAAAAAGATTACCTGGACGGACAAACCATTTCACCGAAAACCGTCTATGATGCCATGCGTGAAGGAAAAGTCCCAAAAACATCGCAACCGTCGTTACAGGTTTTCAAAGATGTTTTCACATCATATGCAGAGATCAATCAACCCTGCATCTACTTGAGTTTTTCCTCGGAATTATCCGGCACCTATCAAACCGCCAAAATTGCCGAGCAGGAGATAAAAGAGGAATATCCAGAAAGCTCCATCCATGTCATGGATACCAAATGTGCTTCCCTTGGTTGTGGTCTTATCGTACTAAGAGCTGCAAAAATGGCAAACGATGGCGCGAATGTTAAAGACATTTGGGACATGGCTAACTTTTATGCCAGTCATATGGAGCATATTTTTACGGTAGATAATTTGGAATACTTATATCGTGGTGGACGTGTCAGCAGAACAGCTGCATTCGTAGGTTCCCTATTGAAAATCAAACCCGTTTTGCATGTGGACGACGGCAAATTGGTTCCTCTGGAAAAAATACGCGGTGCAAAAAAACTGCTCAACCGTATGATCGAGATTGCTGAACAGCGTGGTGTTCATTTAGAGAATCAAGTGATAGGTATCGTTCATGGAGATGATTTAGAACGCGCAGAAAAATTAGCAGAACTTGTCAAAGAGAAACTTCATCCAAAAGACTTGAAAATTGAAATGATCGGCGCAGCCATTGGCGCCCATTCCGGACCAGGAACACTAGCAGTATTTTGTTTGAATGATGAATATAATTAAGTGTTTTAAAAACAATGATTTACGGCATAAGCCAATTCTTAAAAGTTACCAATTCTGCCACAATCATGTTATTTTTTTTGAGATTGGCTTTGATATGCTTGCATCTTTTGTCCTATTTCGCGACAATAGTGTAGTATAGCTATTTTGTAATGGGAGCGATTAGAACATGCCGCGGCTTTTTGCACATTTTACATTCTTACTATTCATCCTGACAGCTTTATCCGGATTATGGATGCGATTATCCCCGTATCTTCCGGGTGAAATCATCCCTTATACAAACGTGATGCACGCACATTCACATTTGGCTATTTTAGGTTGGACTTTCCTTGGAGTTTTTCTTATTTTTTTATCGCTTTTTTGGAAGTCAATCCAGCAAAAAAAACAAGCATATGCACTTGTCGTATCCATTTTTATTACATCTTGTCTAATGTTTATCGCTTATATTGGTCAGGGATACGGGGCATATGCCATTATTTTCTCGATTATTCATATTGTTGTTGAATATTGGGCTGCTTTATTTATGTATCTGCAAATCAAACGTCGGCAAAACAGTGTACCGTATGTAAGCCGGTTGTTTATATATGGTGCATTAATTGCGTTGATCATTTCATCGATTGGTCCATTTTCCCTGGGGTTTATCGCAGCAAATGGGCTACGAAATAGTCCAATTTTTGATATGGCCATTTATTTTTATTTGCATTTTCAGTACAATGGCTGGCTAACGCTGATATTAATCGGATTATTTATTTTTGCTATTCATCGACGGAAAATACCTTTCCCGCATATATGGTTAAAAGCCGGATTTTGGTTTTATTTTGTTGCTTTATTCCCGGGATACTTTTTATCCATCCTCTGGAGCAATGTAGGGTACTGGGGGCACATACTTGCAACTATTGGCAGCATCGGTCAATTTATCGGCGTTGTCTTTGTTATCATTGCTTTTAGAGAAATCTGGGTGCATCTCTATCGACAGGTCCGTGAAATTACAATTGTCTCTTTATGGATCACTTTCTTTTTACTCGTCGTAAAGAGCACGATGGAACTGGGATTAATCTCGCCGACAATGGCTGCGCTTGTCTACCAAACAAGAAGTATCATCATCGGCTATTTGCATTTTTCCTTGCTGGGCTTTATCAGTATATTTATTTTGACGCAGTTCCAATTAAACAACATGATTCATACAAGCACGAAACTTTTTCCATCAGGCATGATTATTTTCTTCGTCGGTTTTTTCTTAAATGAACTATTCTTATTCGGGGACGGATTTGCCCGCTGGTGCGGATTTGGTTATATCCCCTACATTTCAGAAGGATTACTTGGCGCAAGCATATTAATGATTGTCGGTATTGTGATCATTTGGATTGCCTTCGCTATGCAGCGAAAAACAAGATCGATGAATTAATTACCTGCACCCTTCATATATTTTAGATAGAACCGATTGGACAGGTTACAGCAATGGCTCAAAAATATGTGAGGGAGTGTGTTTATGCAGTTGGAGGATATGATGAGGCAGTATGCGCTGGATCGTGAAGAGACTCACCCATCCATCAACCAGTTATTGGATTTTTATCAAAAGCAATATGTTGCCGGTGAAATCGATATTACCACCTATCAAGATATATTTCATTTTTTACATGAACAAGGGGCAACATCTTCCCATGAGTATATTTGATCATTTAAAAAAGAGCGTCCGCAAATCATCGGGGCGCTCTTTTTAATATCTAAGATTGCCTATCCTTATTCTTCCGCTGTTTTCTGCTTAACAAGACAACTGCAAGAATGAATATGACAAAGACACCAACAATCATACCAATAAACAGCCAATTTAAACCAGTATCTTTCTCAACAACATATACTTCTACAGATTCACGGTCAATGCCTAATTTGTAATTGCCGTCTTGATCTTTTCGTACAATATTATCTCCCAATAATCCGGTCAACTGCATGCCATTGGGAACATCGTCAATCGTAACAGCTTTTGTACCCGTATCATTATTGATCGCTATGTACATCGTCTCCTGACCATCCGAGCGTTTAAAAACACTCATTGCCCCATTGGATCCTGCGAGTTCAAAGTCTCCATCCCTTAAAACGGGAAACCTTGTCCTTAAAGATGTCATTTTGGTGAAAAAATCTCCCATATCCTCATCCTTATGGTTGAACTGCACCAATCGGTTACCAGCCTCAACCGTCTCACCATCCATGGGAATTTCCGACCCTTGATATACTAGTGGAACCCCTGGTGTTGTATACATATAGGCAAGTGCGAGCTTCCATGCTGTTACAGGATTCTGACCATTATCAACGATTTTCTGGGTAAAGCGTTTCGTAAATTTATTATCAATATACAGTAAATCATTATTTTTCCCAGCTGTTTCCCATTGCTGATAAAGCTTGTCCACTGGTGTTCCGACATGACTGAAGACGTCAGCCATTGACGCTTGCATTGCCGGGTTAGCAATGAGTGGGATACCTGCATCATAGCTTTCCTTCGATAGATCATCCGCGTTCAACACGCTTCCGGTCAAAAAAATGTCCGGTTTTTTACTTTTTAAATGATCAACGAAAGCTTTCAAAAATTGTGGCGGTGTTTGATCAACAGCATGCACGTTGTAGCCATCAATATCCGCCTTGTCCAGCCAAAAGTCACCGGCGTCCAACAACATTTGTTTCACTTCAGCGTTTTCCGGATTCAATCTTACTGCTTGATCCAACCCTAATGAATCATCGGTAATATCGTTTGCCAATGTCTTGTCAGGATCTTTGGCAAATGGATGTGTTGGTGCTGCATAATTCGGAACAAACTCCAATAATACTTTTAAATTACGCTTATGTGCTTCTTTTACCAGCCTTTGTAAATCTTTCATCGTGCCAAATTGGTCATTAACCTTTAAAAAATCATCAATCCAATAACCATGATAGCCACCTTTGGCATTTTGCATAATGGATGATAAGGAAATGGTTGTGAAACCTAATTCCTTAATGTAATCAAGCTTATCGATTATACCCTGTAGATCTCCACCGTGATATGCTGCCGGATCATCCACATTCATCTGATTACTAGGTTGCTGATCACCATTATTAAACCGATCGACAAATATCGAATAAATAATTTCGTCGCTAATAGTATTCTTTTGTGCATGAACCGGATTTGACCAACAAAGCAAAAGCGGAATAGCGAACACAATCAATACATACTTTTTCATACCGTTTCCCCCATCACTTAAGCCCCCGTATATGCACTTATATAACGGGGGTCTTGCTATCTATATTCTTAGAAAAATCCTAAATGCAAGCGGCCGAAGCCCAAAATGAATGTCAGTAAAACCGCGATAATTAATTGTATCCAAAAACTTTTGGTTGGTTCGCCCTGTCCGCTCTTTGTACTGATCATTTCCAGTGCAAAGATTGCCCAGATACCGGCAAGTCCTTTAAAAATCGCTTCTCCAATTTGCGGTGTGCCAAAATAATAGGCGAGTAGCGTACCACCTGAATACAAGATAAGTAAAAAATCCAGTCTTAAGATCATTTGAACAATTTTTGCTCCTTTGGCTTTTCCTTGTTTATTGAGTATCAATACGACAATAAACAGGATAAACGCCAGGATCCACGATGTTACGTGCAGATGTGTGTTCATTACCATTCCTCCCAATCACGGTTACTTACAAATTTACACCAAACCTATCATACCATGTCCGACTAGTAAATTCATTTGAAAGTTATATGAACACTTTATGAACTGTTTAATCATTCCACCCTACCCGCTCTGGTTTACCTCTGTTCACTTAATTCAACAATTCCACCCAATTCACATAAACTATACCGTAAAGGGGGACGAATGCATGCCGGCAAAAGTGGGAGCGGTAAAAGTTGTCAGTATTGGTTCATCCAGTATTTTTAATATTGGAGATGTCTATGCAATGTGTCCGGAAAGTCAGGCAAAAACATACGCTGGCGGCGGTTCCTTTAACACTGGAAATGGCACTAAGATTCGTCTTGGTCAGTCAAGTACGAATGTATATGATAAAGACACATTTGATCAAGGAATCGTGTAATGAGTGGGAGTGAGAAACATGTGCCTTACCATTCATCAGTCCATCAATATTAACCTTATTAAAGTCGGTGCAATCACCAACTCCTCTGTATTACAAATTGGCAGTACTGGGAGTATTCAAGCACGTTCCGATATTCATAATACAGGAGGGTATACTGAGCCTGTTGAAAAGGCAGAGGCGCTTACAACGGAATTTTCTCCATTAGTTCCACTTGCACCTCAAGGGTAGCACAAACAAATAAAATGCTGCATAAACTGATCATAGGCCTCTGCCCATGGTACCAATTACCAAGTGGAACAACTGTCCTGGCAGAAAGGGGGGAGATTTTCATGAACCCAAATGAATGGATGAATTATGTTTACGACCTTCATCAGCATATCCGGTCACAGGATCAAAAAATCAAAGATCTGGAATCAAGACTTCAGCAAATGGAACAAACATCACAAAAGAAAAATCCAACCACGATTGAAAAAATAGAATATAACTTCGATCAGTTAAAAATCGAACGACTGGATGGGACCTTGCATATTGGCCTCTCACCGAGTGACCTGGCGAAGATGGACGAATTCGGGGTTAACCAGACAAACCCACCAGACGAAAAAGTACCGTTAAATCAGACATTACAAACTGATTTACGTAATCATATCTATCAGGAAGGTCCAAAAATAATTCAACATTTAGCTGAGCAGTATCAGCATCCGGTTAATGAAAACTTCCAACATGTCATGCTTCAGGATATTGAAAAACAGCTGCCACAACGAATTCATGTTCACGAGCAGGAAGCCAGAAATAACCATAACCTGGCAACAGAAGATCAGATCATGAACTATGTTAAGGATCAAATTAAACACGAAATCCATCAATCACTAATTACCTATATGCAAGGTAATGGGAAAGAAGGTAAAGATCAATGAATCTGGTAGTTCACAATTGGGAATTATGTGTTGGTAATGTCGATATTGCGGCAGTTTCCGCATCATCAGTATTTTTAATCGGTGATAACGATGAAATGAAACTATCCTCATTTTTTGATACACCACCAGAAGCATTTACCATTGGAACCATTGTCCCATTAGCACCACAGGGTTAATAACGCTTCGCCCGGTTAAACGGGTTCTGGATTGAATAAACATATTTATTTCAACTAAAAAAGGTGATGTTATATGGAAAAACGAACTGCTGATGTCAAACAATTAGAGGGTGTTGCCGTCGCCTTTAGTTCTATTTTAGCAATAGGTGACACAGAAATAGCCAGGCCAAAAGCAAAAATATCTGCGGTACAAGAGCAGGGTCCTATCTTTTCAAAGCGAGATCAAGTCATATTTTCCAACTATCCAATCTACTCCATGCCTGCCAAATGGATTGAAGAACCGGTTCCAGTTCACCAGCAAATTTATCATCACAAACCTTTCATCTGTCTAAATCGCTTTCAATTTGGTTATGTTTCGGTCTCTTCCATTCTGCAGGTAGGCAGTATTAGCGACATCACTGCGGACGCCCGGATCAAACATTTTCGTATTTTGGAACCAAATGCGGCGGCTTCAAGTTCGGGAAACGCCAACAAAAATAATCAGGATTAAAATCCAAACTTATACACCTCCAAAATATATATAACAAACTACACAAGGCACATATATCGTTCATACCTTATATGAAAGAAGTTCAAAAGACTTACCTTAGACATTTTTAAAAGTACGGTTTAAGCTTAACGTCTTTTGGACTCATTTATCGTTATCATACCAAGGATTAGGAAGGTGGAAAAATGCCATCTATTGTAGGTCCGCTAAAAGTTAACAGCATTACTGGAGGGGTGGTAAACTTTGGTGACTCCTTTTATCTCTCGCCAAAGAGCACTGCAAAAACCGCTACCGGCTCCGGTTCAATGAATACGGGAGATTTTATTAATACAAATACCGGATTTAGCTCGACCAATCCAGTTGATCCCGACATGATTGATCAACTGATTGCAGGAAACACCTAACACATCGGTCCTCCGTCATCATTGTACTACGGAGGACCGACGCTATTCATAAGTTGACCGATCGATAAAGATGAATTGAACACCATCGTCACAATTATGCTTTAACCAATAGTTGTTTGGCAAAAAAATAAAGATACGCTTCTTTAACCGGCTGCTGCCAAATTGTCTCCAACGCCTGTTTATAGAGTTTTATCTGCGTCTGATACCGTTCACGCAGCTGCTGGATAATTCCTTGCGTTGCTTCTCCATCAATCGCATCGGTTTTATAATCGACAATGACCCAACCGTCTTCTGTATGAATAATACAATCAATCACGCCTTGCACCAGTACCCGTTCATCTGTATCACTTTCCCAGTTGGCATAAACCTCGCTTGCTGGAAGTGAAAGACTAAATGGCACTTCGCGATAGACAGTAGGCGCGGTTACAAGAGATGTGCCAATATCCGTTGTGAAAAATTGCTCGATCGCCTCTGTATCAATAATAGCTGCCTCATCAGCGGTTAAAATTTCCCTGCCGACCAGTTCTTCAATAAATTCCGCTATCTCTGCTTTATTTAAGCTACGGGTAAGCGGGATATGCTGCATCACCGTATGCATTGCTGTCCCACGCTCTGCAGCTGAAATGGACTTCTCTGTTTGCATAAATTTTGGCCGTTTGACAATTGGCGCATGAAACGGCTGGACAAGCCGCATATCACTATAATCATCCTTTACTTCCCGTTGCCGTTTTAGTTCCGTAACCGTTTGTTTGGCCCGGGCTGTTTGCGCCTGCGGAAATGGATAGCGAAATGATAGACGTTCATCAACCATATGCATCTGCTCTTCATCGGTAAGCTCAAGCGGCTGCCATGTCGTAACACTTTCTTTTAGCACCTCATCTACATGCTCGTCCACTTTTTCCAGATTGGTATAATCACTTCCATGAACAACACAAACTTTCCATGTTGATGGATCAATTTTGATCGGATCCAACACGGCATCACCGACATCCTCTGTCCTGAGCAAACCATTGGCCTGATGCCGGATCAAGGCCGGGCCCACCCAATCCAAGTAACTTTTCGCTTCCAGCCGATACTGTGCTGGTAAGACCCAGGCTTCATGGTCAGTCATCTTTTGCCATTTTGCTTGTTTCTTTTCGAATGAAGCAACATTGGCAACCATAACCAGTTTTTCTTTTGCCCTGGTTAAGGCAACATACAAAACACGCATTTCCTCCGCTAATTGTTCACGCAATTTTTCACTCCGAAAGGCATGAAACAAAAGGGTTGGGTAGGTAATCCGTTTTACCGGATCAATATACTTACTGGCAAACCCAAGATCTTTATGCAATAAATAGCGCTGGTTGAGTTCCATCAGATTAAATGATTTATCCATCGCCCCAACAATGACAATTGGGAATTCGAGTCCCTTACTGCTGTGAATGGTCATCATGCGGACAACATCTTCTTGTTCACTAAGCGCCCTGGCTGCTCCAAGATCATCACCGCGTTCTTCCATCCGTTCGATAAACCGCAAGAAACGAAATAAACCGCGGAACGATGTCGTCTCGTAGCCACGAGCACGATCATACAGTGCCCTTAAATTTGCCTGACGTTGCCGACCACCTGGCATACCTCCGACAAAATCATAATAACCTGTTTCCCGGTAAATTTGCCAGATCAATTCCGATAATGCCCCTTGTCTGGCAGCGACACGAAAGCGTTCCAGCTGCTCCATAAACGGCCGCAATTTTTCCGCTAATTCATCGGTTTCATTATCGGTAAATCGCCGTAGTGCATCATAATACGTATGACGCTTATCCGCCAGACGTATCCTGGCCAATTCCTCTTCATTCAGACTGACGATTGGCGAGCGCAATACAGAGGCAAGCGGAATATCTTGTCTTGGGTTATCAATGATCTTTAATAAACTGATCATGATTTTTACTTCAATCGCTTCAAAATAGCCTGTGGATAACTCCGCATAAACAGGGATCCCTTGTTTTTTCAGTTCATCGGCAATTGTCGGTGCCCAGGTCATGGAGCGCAATAAAATAACGATGTCACGATATCTTACATCCCGCTGTGTCTGTGTTCGCTTATCGACTACCTGCAATGGTTTTTCATCCCTTTGGCCTACCCACCTCTTTATTTTTTCTGCGTAGGCACGCGCCTCCAGCTGGGCTTTCTCCAAGTCCTGATAGTTCTCCTCATCGTCTTCTGTCACCTGATCTTCCTCAGGTGCTTCGCGATCAATAATTACAAGTTCCGGATCCGCCTGTGGCAGTTCAAGGGTATCGTACATATGGTTGGCATAAATTAATTCTGCATCCTGATCATAATTAATCTCCCCTACGTCTTCATCAAGGATCTGCCTAAAAATATAGTTTGCTCCTATTAAAACTTGCTTCCGGCTGCGAAAATTACTGGCCAAATCAATCCGTTTCGCTGGTGATTTTTGTTCAGCAAACCGTTTATATTTATCAATAAACAAAGATGGTTCAGCATGACGAAATCGGTAAATACTTTGTTTCACATCGCCAACCATGAACATATTCCCAGAACCATCCTGATCACTGATTAATTTTAAAATGGTCTCTTGCACCAAGTTGGTATCCTGATATTCATCAACCAGTACTTCAGTAAACTTGGTCTTGAACTGACGGGCAACACTAGATGGAACGACATGCTGCGGATCAGATGTATCGTCCATCAGCAGCTGCAGGCAATAATGTTCCAAATCGGAAAAGTCGACAATTGCTTTTTCCCGTTTTTGTTCGGTGAACCGCTGTTTAAATTGTTTCACGAGTTCGGTCAGTTGCCTGATAACCGGTGCCAATTCCTGCATATCCGCAACATGTCCGGTGAGATTACGGGTAAACCAGCTTTCCTTCATCTCATTCCAGCGTTTTTTGTAACTATCACGCAATGCTTTGACTTTTGCCTTCTTGTCCTCATTACAGTCCACTCGTTTGCCGGATAGTTTGGTAAATGTACTTGTTTGCATAAAGGCTTGTAATTGATCCCACGAAACAAATTTCGATAACGCCTCATGCAATTGATTGATATCTGCATCAATGGCATCCGCATAATGGTATGGCCCATCATTTTCCTTTGTCAGATCCAGGGCACGTTCCATTTCCTCTTTGATCGCTGTGAATTGACTGTTTATCTCCCGTTTGATGATCGAAAGCCAAGGCAAATCCTGCTCAGTCCATTGATCTGGCACATCATACGTGTCGACAAGGCGATCCAGCCACTGGTCCGGCCATGGATTTTGTTCGGAGAATGTATACAATTTCAGCACAAGGTCTTCCACATCATTATCATTGCGATCACTGGAGAAGCGATCAACCACCGCAAAAAACTTCTGCTGTTCCTCTCCTTGCTTGCCATACCATTCCTCAAATAAATCAGCAATGACCTCTTGCTGGATCAAATCAGTCTCCATATCATTGGCAATTCGAAATCCTGGATCGATATCCAACAAGTACGCATATTCCCTGATGACATCCAGACAAAAAGAATGCAAAGTTGAAATTTGCGCACGCTGCAACAAGGATAATTGTTTTTTCAAATGGTTGGATGATGGATTTTCTGCCAGCTTATTTTCCAGGGCAAGACCAACACGGTTGCGCATCTCTTGAGCCGCTGCATTGGTAAAAGTAACGACAAGCAATGTATCGATATCAACCGGGTTATCCGCACGAATCAATTTTTGAATTATCCGCTCCACCAAGACTGCCGTTTTCCCAGATCCAGCCGCTGCTGCCACCAAAATATCACTGCCATCAGTATAAATCGCCTCATGCTGTTCATTCGTCCAATTTACCATTGTTCTCCCTCCGTTTGTCCGGCACCGGTATCTACTTTTCTACGCAGTTCTTCCAAAATTTCATCGTCCTTTCGATCCGTTAGCTTGCGATAATTGTTTTCTTCCAGAGTCGGATCGAATTGACAAACCGAGCGATATGGGCAAAAGGTACAAGCAACCCTTTGTTTATGCTGGTATGGGTTTAAATGGACTTTACCTTCTGTCATATCAACACCGGCACGAACCATTAACTGTTGAATATGGTCTTTGAGAATATGGAAAGTTTCCTCATCAGCAATCCGTGAACTGCTGTAAAATCCGCCATTTTTCTTCACGCCTGCCGGTACAATCTGACTTGATCCTGACTCCAGTGATGTATCCATTAACTTGACGGCAGTTTCATCAGCAAGCAGAAGTCCCTGCATTTTGTATTTTTTAAAGATTTCCTGGTCAATTTCTTGGTCGTCCATTTTTTGTTTTGCTGAAATCATTGGATTATGCACATGGAAATAGAGTACTCCCGCTGGCGTAGCCTTTACACCCAGCCATTGTTCAGATTGGGACAGAACAACATCCAAATAAGCAAGCATCTGCAAGGCAAGGCCATAGTATACCTCTACCAGATTCAACCCTTTGGCACTTGATTTGTAATCAATGATACGCAGGAATAAATGCTCCTGATCCAGCGCCTTGTCTACCCTGTCAATACGGCCGCGCAAGACCAATTCAAATCCATTTTTAAGGGGTAGTCTCACTGACTTAAGTGTTTGATTATCCCCCATACCAAAGTCAAGCTCCAGTCCAACCGGTGAAAAATTGCTTTGCCGTGCCTGTTCGCCTAGCACATAGGCAGCACGAGCAATGACGTCTTGCAATTTTTGCTGAATGTATTGATAGCGATTCGAGCTGTGTAAAATCTGGTGTTGCAAAATTGGCGCAAGATGGTTGACCGCTTGTTGGGCATAATGATCGGTCTCCTGTTTCGTCAGTTGCGCATAATCTTTTCCTGCCTGTTGAACCCATTCAGTAATCTGTTTTAATGCTTCATGGAACAGCTGGCCAATATCTGGTGCATCCAATTGATAGGTTTGCCGTTCGTCCAGGCCTAAACTGTATTTGGCGAAATGCTGATATGCACAGCGATAATACATTTCCAGCCTGGAAACACTGGCCTTCACTTCTTTTGGATAAAGTTCTTTTGTTGTTTCTTCTGACAAATCAACAGGCTGATTACGATAATACAGACTTTGTAAAATGGAATAGGTTGTACCAAACTTCCTCGTATTTTCAATATACCAGTTCAAAACATACCACCAAATCGGCTGAACCGGGTATCCTTTTCGTTTTCGGCTTAGTTGTGCGGTTAATGCTGCTCTCGTTTTAACCGGTGTTGTGATGAACGCCTGTGCATCGAATAATTCATCTGGATCCTGCAACAGCAAATGTTCACAACAAGACGGAAATAAATCCTCCATGCGCTTAATCAGTTGGGAAGGCATTTTCGCTTTTCCCTCTTCATCACTTAACGGATAACTAATCCACATTTGTTCACTTACTGCTGTAAAAGTCAGATACATATAAAACCAATCGTCCAATAATTGACGCTTACTGCTATCAGCCAGTCTTAATCCATGTGTCGCCAGCAGCTCCCGTTCGCGCTCATTAATCATCCCGTCCGCTTGTGGTTTCATCGGCCAAACGCCGTCATTTACACCAAGTAAAAACGCACATTTCTTGCCGCTAATCCGGGAACGGTCAATGGTCCCAACAATCACATGATCCATGCTTGGTGGGACGTGCGCAAACTTCAACGATTCCAAACCGGCATCAAGGGTGGTACGAAACGTAGCTAATTCCATCGGTTCATCCCCGGCAATTTCGACCATTTCATCGATCAATTGGACAATGGCCTCCCAGACTTGTTCCTGCTCACGTCCCTTTTCAATTTGACCTGCTTCATCAAAGGTATCCCTTAGCTGTTCCAGACGTTTTGGTACACGAAGTTCTTCCAGCCATGTAAACAGGACTTCACACATCCCGGCAACCGTTTGTGCTTTTCGGATTTTTTCATCAAATGACTGTAGCGCCTGAACTACTTGACGACGATAGGCATTAATCCGCTTTTGTGTCTGCTTTTCTGCATCAGTCTGTGCCGTCTGATCAAATCCGCGAAAACGACTGTATTCCCAGTCTTCTTCACTCATCCAGCGTGCCCGTGAACGGATACCATACTCCAACACATAATTTTCCAATTCATCAATGGCATCATTTGTTAATGGATATTCTTTATCCGCGATCGGGATAAATCCTGTCTTTAGCACCCGGAAAACTGCATCATAGCGCCAATTCCCCTGTACCATATCAAGGGCAGAACGAATCAATTCGATCAAAGAATGATTCAGCATCGTTCGCTTCTCATCGACAAACACGGGGATACCATAATCTGCAAAAATCGTGTCAATCAGGTCATGATAAGTTTCCGGCTGCCGAATAAAAATAGCCATGTCCCGATACCGGTAATGCTCTTCTCTAACTAAGCGAATGATTTCCTGTGCCGCTCCTTCTACTTCCGCGCGCGGATGTACCGCCTCGGCAATCTGAATGGGTACAGCCCCTTTATATTTCGGTGCCGGCCGATTATCGAAATTAGCGTCTAAATGATAAAAAGCAGGACTCCCCTTAAATCTTCCATACGCTGGGTTCATTTTTATTGTTTCCTCAATGGGAATTTGATTTTCTTCTACCACGGCTTTCAAAGTTTGATAGGTTTCCTTCGTTTGATAAAACAGATCCAATTCTGAAGGTTTGGTTTCTTCCGGATCATCAACGGTTAAGCCGATAGTAACGCAGCTGACTTTGTTCAACAACGCCTCCACTACAAACAATTCCTGCGGGGTAAATCGGTGGAATCCGTCAACGTAAACAATGGCATCATCCAGTATCGGTGCCTGCCTGATTTTTTCCGCCAGTAATCGTAATTGATCCTCACTATCAATGTATTTATCATGTAACGCAATGGATAATTTTTCATATAAATAAGTCAAATCTTGCAGTTTATTTGTTAATGCCACTTCTCCAGGTTCTTTATGGGTAAATTGATTGATGTGTTCCATTTCCATTTTCAACATTTCCGGAGTAATGCTGTAACGCTTGAACTCGGTAATCATTTTTTCCAGCTGATCAAGAAATCCCTGTTTCTCCATCGCTTTTTGGAACACCCGCCAGTCTGATTGTTTTTCCTCAATAATCTTTCTCAGCATCATTTGAATGCCGATGGAACTAATAAACTGTTTTGTCCCCCCGCCGGTTTCTTGTAATATCCGCCAGGCAAGTCTGGAAAAACTGACGACATTTGCCCTTGTACTCCCTTGAATAAGGTTATCATCAAATAAGGCATATTCTTGTTGAAACGTCATTTGATCCGGAACGATATAAAAGATTGGTGGACCTTGTGGATCCTCCAACAGCATTTGTTTCATTTCATCCAGCATTCGGCCACTCTTCCCCGTGCCGGCAGTACCTAATAAAAAGCGAATCCCCATGTAATCCCCTCTCCAACAGACATTTTTCAGCAAAAAAATAGCTTTCTTCCATTTTACCAAAGAAGAAAGCTTAATTATACTTATTTAAATGATGATCGGTTTTTCAGACTCTTAACCAAAATCTATGGTTGACAGATTAGATGTAATTTTGATTTATGCAATCGCTACGGAAAAACACTACGCTGGCTAGTTTATCATCACCATTTTTATTCATTAATTCAACCATAGATTTTGGTGACCGGTTTTTCATTTAATTCAATTTCCTCATATGTTCCTACTAGGTTATTCTCTTCATCCCCTGTTTTCCTGCCAGTTAATCGTCATTCCAATGGGACGTTCCTTGGGTTTCACCTTTCTTTTGCAAGCGTTTTTCTATGTATTTGCCCAGGATCCAAAATAGGACAATACAGATACCAATAACAATCGTACGAACAGGATGTTTGGCAAATGACATAATACTGGCTCCGACATATGCCATAGTAAAGATCATCACCGATTTCCCCATCAGAACAGCTAGTATAAATTGTTGCAAACTGACTTTTGATAATCCAGCAACAATATTAATAACTGCCGACGGGGAAAACGGAAAACACATTAATAAAAATAAAGGTCCAAAGCCATGGCGCTCAAACCAGGCTGTCACTTTATGTACCTGTTTATTTTTCCGAATGGCCGTAAAGATCCGCTTTCGACCAAGCTTACGAATAATAATAAAAATAGTGATCGCGCCGAGACTTGAACCTAACCATGAAAGTAAAAAACCCCAAAACAAACCATATGCTGCTGCATTTGCGAAGACAAACACGACCAGTGGCAAAAATGGTAAAAAGGCTTCGAGCAATGGTAGTAATATCCCTGGTAACGGCCCGAGTTGCTGATAGTTGTCCAAAAGCTGTTCAATATATTCATCCAGTAAATCATTTTCAACAATCATTCGCCAATTTTTAATACTTAAGTCCGTTAGAAACATTTAGCTATAATCCCCTCACACAAACATCACATCGAGTTATCATCTGACTATAATATTTATTTTAATGGAATAATCAGTGTCTGCATAGCATGACCAGCTAATTTTTTTGCCTCTTTCTATCCATTATGAACAAAATTAAAGATTTTAGTGTTTTTTGTACGTGATTATCGTATAATTAAATAGAACAAATGTTTCATCGGAGGAGATTCATGATGCGTTATCTAAGTGATGAGGAAATCGAAGTGGCTTCACGCTTTTTGTTTCTGTCCATGGCATTGATTGTTATGGAACAAGATATGCAAACAATTGAATCAGGTTCATTCAAGATAAAAGAGCCGTATATGGAACTCCTGGATAGAATGACTACTGAAGCAATGAATGAGCGACGTAAGCTACGGGATGTAATGAGGAAAAAACACATGAAAGTTGTCACCTTAAATAAGAATGATTCCTTTTCGTCCTACCTTTTCTTGTGCGAAGGCCGTGAAGAAAAACGCAATTATTTTAATCCAGCCATCCGAAAAAAAGTTGAAGCCATCATCCATGAGCTTATGCATAGGGCTCTGCCACTATTTCAACCGAGTGCTTCTGCAAATACCTGATTCGATTGTCGAGAAGATAGCGAAATTGAGCTGTTCGCTGGATCTGATTTAATACGGAACCAACGGAAACATCAAGAATTACCCTTTTACCTGTTTTAAATGCTATTTCCGTCTGTCTGTTTGTTACCTTATACACTTCGTCAATATGCGAATGGGCAATCCAGGAACAATTGGCACTTGACGGTGAAAATGTTGGAAAGAAATACATGCCGCTTGCAGGGTCAATCGAGATCGGAGCCTTATGTGTAATGCCACATATATCCCGGGTTCCATCTTGGCGGCCCTTAAGACTTGCACCGAAAAACTTGCATGCATAATCGATAATTTTGGTCGGTGATTGTCTTACAATAAATTCATCCTGTTCTTCCAAAATTCGCGCAGACACCTTTCCGGATTCATCACGATGTACCAATACCGCCATTGTTAGCGGCGTCACTTCATAAGTTGGGTTAAAATAATAATTATTTTCCATTTTTACATTACTTCCTTCCTATAATTGTTCCATGAATTAGAAAGAGGACTATTACTAATTTACCAAATTTATAGGTAAAAAGATACCCAAAAAGACATTTTTCTTAAAAAAATCTTTATTTTAGAGTAAATTAAGATATTTCCTTTGGCCTTACATTTTTTTGAGAATGTTCAATATGGGGGGTTTTGCCCAGACTCCCTGAAAATGTTTGGCTCATTACTCGGTCAATTCAACTGAAATTGTATTGATTTGGGCAGGATCTGATTCTTGATAATGCTATCGTATCCCAATTTAATTTTATTCCCAATTTGAAACGTTTCATTGCTAATTACGGAGAGAACAACAAGCATGATACGTTGAGATGTCCCCACTTTCTGATTGAACAATGGCACTTTGATTAAAAATTCCAGATTATTGCCCTTTAGACGAACATGAATTAAAAATGAGGTTTAAATAATCTCCGTGTCCCCGAATGAGTTTAACCTCATTCTCCGAAGAAATCCAAAAAAAATGGAAAGTTAGCCCTTCTTCATCCTCTCCACCTGTTGGTTCGTAATCCCACTTGTCTGGAACATTTGATACATTTATTTTGTAAAAAAATCTATTATGTATAATACCATCATCATTTTCCCAATAATCTTCTGCAATTAGCTTTTCAATCTCAAAGTTTTTCAATCCTGTTTCTTCTTTAATTTCTCTAATTATTGCATTATAAGTGCTTTCTTTGGACTTTATAGTACCTTTGGGGATCTGTATGCCAGCTTCAGTAACAGGATGGCGGAATACCAATATTTGCGTTCTGCCTTCTTTAACTCTTGTTACATAACCATATGCTTTTTTAATCGCCATCATTAATTCCCCCATGAATATTTCCTCAGCCTTATGGTCCAGTCACCAAACTCGTAAATAAATCCCTTTCTCGTGCATTCATAAACCATTCCTACACGCTCTATTAATCGAATGGAAGGTGTATTATCTACATTGATATGAGCCTCGATACGGTGATAACCTAAGTTTTTGAACCCAATTACGAAGCATCTCTTTGAGACTCCCACGGCTAAAGCCGCAAGCCCTATACCTTACGATATTACGGGTGGGATTCTTGAATGACTATGCGTTCGCAGTCCATTTCTGTTTTGAACAGCCTTCAAGATGAGGGCATCTCATTGCCCCTCCTAAGACAGTGCATATAGCATCTTAGGCTGATTGACTACCACCATCAATCACAGGTGCATAACGAATATTCATTGCACCAACTAAATCACGATGTTTTTCAAATCCACATGTACACTTGTATTTTCTGTCTTTTGCCTTATTCTTGTAGAACACTTTGGGCATGTTTGACTGGTGTAGGCAGGGTTTACATATTCAACTTTATGCCTTCTAACTTTGCTTTGTATTCAATGAATTGTGATAGACGATAAAATGACCATGTGTGCAAGTTTTTTTCGTTTTTACGACTGTTTCTTGTCGTTTCCCTAATATTCGCCAACTGTTCTAAGCGAATGACGGAAATGTTATTTTCTTTTGCAACGTTTATAATTGCTCGACTAACCTTATGGTCTTGGTCTTTCATCCAACGTTGTTCTTTATCATCGAGCGTGCGAATGGTGTTTATCTTTTTCTTTTTTCCTAAGATTTTACGCTTTGAACGAAACACTCGCTTTTTGAATTTGTTTTGTCTGCCATTTTCAAAGAATCGTACGTTACCATCGTCTGTTACTGCAACAGCAGGAACTTTAAGTCCTAAATCGACACCCATTATCTTTGTACCTGTTTTTTCGATTGTAGGGAGCGTGATGGAAATTTGGGCAATCCATTTACCTGACTTTTTCGTTATGCGTAGTGTACCTAACTTGTTGTGTTTAATCAACTCTAAATTACGGTTATCTTTATCAATCAATAAAGCACGAATTGGAGTTTTCTTTACTTTTCCACCAACCATAATGGGCACTGAAATATGGGTGGAGTCAAAGGAATAGTTTTGATTGTTCCAAATACAGACAGGCTTCTTTAAATTGGGAACAACTTCATATTTATTCTTCTTCGCTTTTTTGAAAACACTTTTAGCGTCTTTAATTGCTTGGTTTTTCACTGCACTTGGTAGAGGAATATGAATATCCTTGCTTGATTTCTTCGTGCTTTTCTTTTCCTTGACCATTTCAGATACAAGCGTATTGATGGTAGAGATATACGTTTGGCTCATCTCATACAAAATAGAAGACTGTTCTTTCGTTGCAAGTAGTTTAATTTTAATTGTTATCGTTTGCGACATGCTATTCACCCCCTTGTTTTTTGTTGTTCAACATAGCGTTTAATAGTTTCACTCGATGCATTTTTCGCGGTTGATACAAAATAAGAACGTGTCCAAAGACTTGACAAGTGCTGAAGATGAGGAAATCCTATAATGGTAGAAAATAGTTGAACTCGCTAGTTCCTTGCCATCTGAACGCATTCCTTTTTCTTCTAAGTTTTGAAGAAAATTAATAATATGGGCCGGTTTTATTTGGTCCAGCCGTAAATGTTGAAATGCCGGTAGGATACGCAACTCCAAGTAATAAATATGTCTTTCTAATGTAGTGTGAGCCAATCTCCTTTTTGCACATTTTGGCAGCCATTCATTGTACACAAAGTCCACAAAGTTTATTTTTTGCGGCTCAAAATATCCTTTTCCAGTGACTTTGGCAACGAATTGGATCAGTTGTTCATCTGCATACCGTTGTCCTTTTGCATCAATCGTTTTATATTTTTTGTTCCGTCTTCTTTTACCATTTATGTCTGTATAACTGCCTAAATCAACTTCTAATTGCCATTTACCGTTACCACGCGGTCTAGCATGTCCTTTTGCCATGCGAATCCCTCCTATTGTTCTGTTGGATCGGTTAAAAGACCAACAGGAATGTCTTCATATCCTTCTAACTCATAGATAAGTATCCCGTTTATTAATTTGATGCTAGAATAAACAGGGATTTTAACTGTTTTTCCTGGATCAAATTCCTTCTGCATCATGCTTCACCCCCTTAAATCGGGGAACGTAGGTTCTGTTTAATTGTGTAAAAGAGGGTGTACGTGATTGTACACCTAACTCACCTTATTAGCGCCGTATGCTAAATTATCTTTAATTTTATCTTTCAAATCATAGTAAACACCAACATGAAAATAGTAATAATCCGACTCATTATAGATGCGCCATTCCTCGCCATAAGCCATTTTATGAAAGTTATCGTAGTTTAGTTCTTCAAAGGTATCCCTGTTATAAGTTATTGAAATAACTTCTTCTTTGGATTCATTTCCTTTCGTGTCAGTCATTGTACCTGTGACAACAGCAGTAACCTTGTTTACTTTTTTGTCACCAAAAGCTATTTTCATTGCTTCCAACGCGTTCATTGATTGATTTGACACCATAGTGTTCACACTAAAAGAATCGTCTCCATCAAATTCTATTTTTAAATTACCATCGTCATCTAAATTCGTACTCACTATATTTTTATTATCTTCCTTTAGTTTTTCATCTATGGGTCTATTTTCTTTCTTTTTCTTAGCTTTTTCCTTTTTCTTCTTTTCAGCTGCGGCTTTCTCTTCATCTTTTTTCTTCTTCTCGGCAGCTTTCTTCTTCTCAGCAGCGGCTTTCTTTTCCTTGGCCTTTTTGGCTTCCTCTTTTTTGTCTACAGTTTTATTTACGGGTTTAGCTTCTTCATTCTCAACTTCTTGTTTCGGTTCACCAGATGCTTTTTCTTCGTCGTTTCCGGTAAATGCACCAATTATCCCGAAAATGATAACTAAATATATCAAACTAGCAGTGATCATTTTCCATTTACTTCCTGAACGGAACCCTAGAATTTTTTGGTACCATTTCCGAGATTGATTGATTACATGAATCTTTGTATGCTTCCGAATAAGCTCTTCAACTTCTTTTCCAGAACCATCGGAAACAATAAATTCCTCTTGATTATCGTCACTTCTAAATGAAAAGATGGATTTTAATGCAAAATGATCAATTTTTACATCTTTCCAATCCGACCAATCAATTGATCGATGAAATATTAATTCTTTTTCGCTCGTAAATTCATAAATTTTAATTCCGTCCTGGTCAAATGCTGCAAAGAAATTAGTTAGACGTTTTTCCTTTACAGTAACTCCAGACACGCGATAAAGTGTATTCCCATCTTTGATATATTGGGATTCTAATGCCTTTGTCGCTTGTTCCGATATACTTTCCTTCTTTTTCTTTTTTTCTTCACTCAATTAAAATGCCCCCTCTAGTAATATATAACTATATCAAATCTATAATAAAACGATCTCAATAGACCGTGTTTTATTTAAATTCCTTTAAATGCGAAACCTCACTAGGAATGCCATAGAGACCTGCTACATCTTTAATAGTCATATTGGTATCGCTTAATTTATAAAGTTCATCATCGGGCAATAACAACTCGACCGCAAACTGATTGGCCTCGGTTTCTATTTTATCAACGGAAAACAATGTGCGTCTTTTTAAAAAAGGTGTGCTTAATCTGGGGTGTATTTCTGAATGCCCTAATTCATGGGCGCAAGTGTAGCGTTTAACCTCTGGTTGTGAATTTGAATTTATGTAAATGAACTTATTTCTTCTTATATATTTATAAAAGCCGTATATTTCTTCATGAAGATTATGTTCAATTACATAAATATTTTTTGCAGAAGCAATTGCGAATGGATCATTGGTTCCGTATTTTTTTACTAATTTTATCACAATCTCTTTTATCCACATAATTGACCCCCCTTAAACTAATCTTTATCTCTATGTTTTTTAGGGGTGTATTTTTTATTCGTCAAAGTCGCAATGCGTTCTGCATGTTCAAGTGCTTCTAAAAGTGTTTCAATAGCTTCCTCACTCATGGGTTCGCCCATATAATTCAGTCCATCGCCTTTGCCTTCTTTTAAATCATTCCTCATTTTTTCCATACGCTTTGCAATGTCTTTTTCGTCTTTTGCAGTTAATTCTGGATCGGCGGATCTTCCCATTAGATAATCCGTTCGTATATCAAAAAGTTCAGCAATACTGTTTAATCCAAGATTGATCTTTTCTTTGCTGCATCTGATGCGTTGTCTCCTCTCTCAATTTTTTAGAAGTCACTCCTTTGATTTTCGCCATGATATTCGCTGGACTAAGCGTTGGCAATGCATTGAGAAACATATATGTATGATCCTTGTCACATTCTAAAGCGACAATGACAATTCTAAGTTTTTCACATATTTCTTATACCAACTGCTTGAAACGTTCTTCCACATCAGCACGAAGAAATATTTTCCTTCTATATCGAGGACAAAAAACAAAATGATAGTTGATTAATGATATGGTTGTGTTGTTTCTTCTATATTCATTCATAAATTTATTGTATCATTTTATTCGATTAACTGTAACGAATATACAACAAAAAAGAGTGAAACTTTCGGATACTTGAAGCACCACAAAACCATTCAGTTTAAGTGGTACTTCTTATCCGACCTCACTCTCATCCCACACCTAAAGAAGTGGGCTTTCCCGTTCGGAAAATCTGTAAATGATAGCAATGGATTGTTTTAATTTTCCTCAGCAATAAAACTTGAGTCGTTAAAGTGATCAAAAAATAATTTCGGTACCATGTTTGACATTTGTCGCCCACTCCACCAATTATTTATTCAATGGTGATAATACATAGTAATCTGATCTATTTATTGTTCCAATTTCCATGGTTCATCCTCCAACATAAAGTTAGGCTTATTCTAGCATAGACCATAGGCGAATATCCATTTCTTATTCCTGATTCGCACCCGTTTTATGCTTTTTAGGGAAGGATTAAATGAATGAACTGGTTCAAAAAAACAGTATTCTGAACTGACCTTTTTGGGGCATTCGGCAAAAACACCCCATACCTATAAAAATTAGGCTGCCAAAGCATTAACTTCAACAGCCCAAGGAAAATAAATTAATATAACAAGTTCAGCAAATCTTCCTTTGATATCTTCCCTAAATAATGGGATACATCCACATCAGCCAACGCCTTCTCGATAGACGCCCGTTCATGGCGAACACCAATTAAACGTTTTTCCAGTTCCGAAACATCACCAATGCCAAAGAAATCCCCATAAATTTTGCAGTTTTCGATGATTCCTTTGTTAACATCTAAGCGAACATCGACAAGACCAGCCGGAAATTTATATGAGGCTTGTACGTTAAACGATGGAGACTTACCATAGTTCCATTCCCATTTTTGATAGCGGTCACGGGAAATTTGGTAGACGTTCTCCCAATCCTGCTCAGTCAACTCATAACGAGGTACATCCTTTACATCGTCCACATCAAAAATGTAGCGCAAAATCAATTCCTTAAACTGGTCCATCGTAATCTTTTCATCGAGAAATTCAGAAATGTTTGCGACACGGCTGCGAATCGATTTAATCCCTTTTGATTCAATCTTCTCTTGTTTTACGTTTAATGCCGCTACCACATTTTCAATTTCCGAATCGAGCATCAATGTCCCGTGACTGAACATCCGACCCTTTGTCGAGAACATCGCATTCCCGGAAATCTTTCGGCCTGCAGCTGCCAAATCATTTCTGCCCTTTAATTCTGCCGGTACCCCTATTTTATTCAGTGCCTCGACAACTGGTTTGGTAAACTTGGCAAAGTTTTGAAAGCTGTCCCCATCATCTTTGGTAATAAAACTGAAGTTCAAGTTTCCTTCATCATGGTATACCGCCCCACCACCAGACAGACGGCGCACCACCTTGATTCCATTTTTATCAACATAGTCTGTATTAATTTCTTCAATCGTATTTTGGTTACGGCCAATAATGATCGATGGCTGGTTAATATAAAATAGTAAATATGTATCCTTTTCACCAAAATTCTGCAGCACATATTCTTCAAGCGCCAGATTTACGCTTGGATCGGTAATTCCCTTGTTATCAATAAATTTCATTCTAACGTATCCTCCTCATTTTTCTTGTACAAAAGTCCTACTTTCATTGTAATGCAAACCGAACAGGCAAGCAAAAGAATAGATCAAACAATGCTATTTAAAATTTTTATTAAAAAAGTGATCTTTTCTATACCGAAAAAACCTTTATCAGCACGGTTGTGAAACCATTTACTTTCACAAGAGAATGACTTTTATAAATAATTTTGTTGTAACACACTATTGACAAAATGCATACTGTTGTAATACAATACAGTTACTATAACAAAGGGGGATGAACATGGATAACATCGTTGAGTTTTTTAAAAAGTTGCCTAAGAAGAAGTGTCAGCGTTGTGGTCAGGATATCGAAGAAAAAGCGGATTGCTACGGTAATGTCTGTGACGAATGTGATCATCCAGCACGGTAAACGATACGGTATTAATTCTGTAGTATAACACACCGCAAAAACAATCAGATAACAGCTTTCCCGCATGTGGGATAAATGAGTTAAGCAGCTATTCTTCGGCTGTTTATTTTTTTTGGACATCACAAAATAAATTACTGTAATCTCCTCCTTCTCACCACATCGCTTTTCTGAAAAGTCATATCATTCTTGTTCATTTTGTATTATACTAGTTACTGGAAAACATGATAATCGGAAGGAGCGTACATATGACGACTACTAAAAAACGATTAAAACGTTCAGAAGTCCCTGTGGAACAAACATGGGATTTACGTGATCTATTTACATCAGAACATGACTGGGAAGAAGCATTAACAACCATTCAATCAACAGCGGATCAAATCACTCCATTCAAAGGGAAAGTAACAGATAACGCGGCAACACTTACTGCATGCTTAAAACAGCTGGAGGAGTTACAAGCGCGTATCATTCGTATTGCGACATATGCGAATCTGAAACTAAGTGGTGATGGCAGTGACCCGCAAAATCAGGCCAATTCAGCAAAAACAGCCTCCGTATTAGCCACAATCGGAGCAAAATTATCATTTATTGATTCCGAATTATTAACATTATCCCAGCACACGATTGACCAATATTTACAAGAGGAACCACAATTAAAAACATACGGAAAAATGCTGGAGGATAAATTGGAGCGTAAAGCTTATACCCTTGCACCGGAAATTGAGGAAATATTGGCTGCATTAAGTGAAGTACATGATGCACCATATATGATTTATGAACGTAGCAAGTCATCAGACATGGCGTTTGCACCCATCAAGGATCAAAACGGAAATGAGCTGCCCATGTCAGCAGCACTCTATGAAGATCGCTATGAAATCACCGCGGATACAGACATTCGTCGTAATGCTTATGATTCCTTTATCCAGACATTAAATCGATATAAAAACACGTATGCAGCTACATATGCAACCGAGGTTAACAAACATGTAACAATGGCACGTTTGCGTGGGTATGGTTCGGCAACAGAGATGTTATTGCATGAACAACAAGTCACACCTGATATGTACAATAATCAATTGGACATTATTCAACAAGAACTTGCCCCAAGCATGCGTCGATTTGTTAAATTAAAGCAGCAAGATCTTGGTTTGATGGAAATGCGTTTTTGTGATTTAAAAGCACCACTTGATCCATCGTTTAATCCAAAAACAACGTACGAAGAAGCAACAGCGACGATTATCGAGGCTTTACAAATAATGGGACCAGCATATAGTGATATGATCGAAACAGCGGTACGCGACCGTTGGATTGACCGTGCAGATAATGTGGGAAAAGCAACCGGCGCGTTTTGTTCCAGTCCCTATGGTACGCACCCATATATTTTGTTGACCTGGACCGATATGATGCGGGGAACGTTTTTGCTTGCCCACGAGTTGGGGCATGCCGGACATTTTTATCTCGCCCATAAAGAACAATCCCTTGTGAACACGAGACCATCAACATATTTTATTGAAGCACCATCAACATTAAATGAGTTATTGTTGGGCAATCATCTCTTGCATAAAACAGACGACAAACGAATGAGGCGCTGGGTCATCAGCCAAATGCTCGGCACGTACTATCATAATTTTATTACTCATCTATTAGAAGGAGAATTTCAGCGCCGGATCTACACACTTGCTGATGCTGGCACCCCAATCACTGCCGATGTGTTATGCAACCAAAAGAAAGAAGCGATTGTAAACTTCTGGGGCAAAGACGTTACAATCGATGATGGTGCCGGATTAACCTGGATGCGCCAGCCACATTATTACATGGGGCTTTATCCGTACACCTATTCTGCCGGACTAACTGTTTCAACCACAGTCGCGCAAATGATTCAACAAGAAGGGAAACCGGCTGTAGACCGCTGGTTAAACGTGTTAAAATCCGGCGGCACCATGAAACCACTGGAGTTAATAAAACAAGCTGGTGTGGACATGGAAAACCCGGATACAATCCGTTCTGCTGTCGCTTATGTTGGTAAACTCGTCGATGAACTAGAAAAAAGCTATGCATAATCATTAACTTCAGAAATCCTCATTCCAACCCATCTATGAATGAGGGTTTCTTGCCATTCTATCAATTAATCTCCCCTTACTATAAAACCACAATAAATGAAGTCTATTTCACCCAAATCTAGCATATCCTTTTATAAAGACATACTAGAAAGGATTTTTATATGAAGATCAGACAAGGTATCCTAGTTATTTTCGTAAGCATCGTCATTCTCATGTCCTTTATTTTCGTCGTAACACAGCCGAATCAGAGCAACTACTTCAAATCTGACTTCATTGGTCAGTTAACTCAATCAGATACCATTACCGACACACTGCTCTTAATGATGAGTACAGAAATCCCAACATTAAAAGCAAACTTGGAGGAAAATGATATTGAACCACCAAATCTGTCACATGTCTTGTTTAAAGTTACCTCGGGGATTACTCCCAGCAATTTCACGAGTTTATTGGAGGTAGAATTACCCGGGTTAAAATCGTATGCTCATGGCATTAACATCTCCAGAAGTGGCGATGATGTCGCTAGTATGCCTATCGAATCACCACCACCAGACTTTGATAAACTGTTGGAAGAAGACAAAGATAAACCAGAAGAGGACCAGCCTGAATCGGATAAAGATACTGACAGCACAGGACCGAAACAAGTATTTATTTATCACAGCCATGCATGGGAAGCCTTTTTTCCTTTAATGGGCAAAAAAGGAAAACTGAGCGAGGCATCAAGTACCGATAATAAGGAAAATGTCTTTTATGTCGGATCTATTCTAGCCAATAATCTAAAAGATGCAGGAATAAATACTGCACATGATACAACCAACGTTACAGCTGGATTGCATGCCAAAGGATGGGATTACTATGATGCCTACAGATTTTCCAGGGAGACGGTTGAAAAGGCTATGGCATCCAACAAATCACTCAACTACTTTATCGATATCCACCGGGATGCACAACGAAAAGATGTCACAACAACCGATATTAAAGGGAAGAAATATGCAAAATTATTCTTTATAGTTGGCGTCGCTCATGAAGGTTATGAAGAGAATTTACAGTTTGCCAAAGACTTAAATGACAAAATAGAAGAAAGGTACCCTGGAATCAGCCGTGGTATTTTCAAAAAAGATCAATCAGAAGGAGACGGGGTCTATAATCAAGATTTATCCAACCGTTCCATAGTAATCGAAGTTGGTGGTGTAGATAACGATAGTAAAGAATTACAAAATACAGCAGATGCATTAGCCGATGTCCTTAGTGAATATATCAAAGATGCTAAAAAGGTGAACGGTTAAAAACGGATAAAAGATCCGTCTCATTTTAAACAAGTTTAATAGGAGATAAAAAGGAAGCAGGAATGTTGCTTCCTTTTTATTTGTTGGTAAGTTGTTGATTAGGTGTATTGCATTTGTGAATCCTTAGGTGAAGGTTCAAAAAGCCATTCCATTATTCAGTAAGATAATGTCCGTTTATTTTTTATGTAATTGCCATTGTCAAACCGATAGTTATCCGTTGTTTCTTCTACTGATATGGAACGTTCGCTTAATTCCTTTTTGATTAAATGAATGAACTGATTATCCAATTTCATTTGCGTTGCTTTATAGTATGCTTCAATGAGCAATTCATTTGATATTGATTCCATTACTAAAGCTCCTTTAACGTATTAAACAAACATCTTTACTATCGTACTATAATCGTGTTTAATTCACAACAGTAATGTCTCAAAAGGTTACAATTTGTCTAATTAGATTGAATTATTAATAATAACCTTCATACGTGACGAATGAAAACAAGAAGCCAATTTTCGGGTCATGTCCTCAGAACACTTCGGGTTATCCTAAAACAACATTTCGTAAAATAGTGCTGTAATACCACCTGTAAACGAGCGCAAGAGGGATTCATAGTATTCGAATATCAGGGTAAAACACTACACCAAATAAATTTTTACTTCATCCGCCCAGTCCAGACTAGACTAATATCCATATAGTATACAGAAGAATTTTTTGAGGAGGAATCATGAACATGAACTTTTATTATCCGCCATATGACGAATACGATGAATATGATGAATATGATGAACGATTTAATATGCCCGGTTTCCCCGGGGGATTCCCAGGTGGAGGCCCATCTGGTGGTTTCCCTGGAGGTTTTCCCGGTGGAGGCCCATCCAGTTTTCCTGGAGGATTCCCAGGTGGAGGTCCATCCGGTTTTCCTGGAGGTCAACCTGGGATACCAGGAGGAGGACAGACTGCTGGAGCACCTACTAGTCCTCCACCATCCTTCATACCAACACAACCACAATTCCAAACTTTTGCGGTGGACCCAGGCGCGATTCGAGGCTGCTTGTTCCGCTTCACCTATATATGGCTAAATAATCGGGATTCTTTTTGGTTTTTCCCTACCTTTGTAGGTCGAAACTCGGTTGCAGGTTTTAGATGGCGTTTCAATAGATGGGTATACTTTGGCATTGACCTTAATCGAATAGTATCGTTTCAATGTTTTTAAGTGGTAGATGATTGCAGGTTTCGCTAGGTGTTTCTGTCCGGCAGCCGGGATCGATAGGCACTGCTTTCTTGGCGAAAAAAAGGAGAGTCCTAAGCCATTCAAGGACTCTCCTTCTAACAATTCAAGTATCTGTACGAAATTCTATTGTAAAAACGACAACACTTCTGAGACCGCCTTTTCTCCCTGTTCTATACAATCAGGCAAGCCAATTCCTTCGTAGGAGCTTCCGGTTAAAAAGACGCCAGGTAATTGATTCGCTACTTCCTGTCGTACTTGCGCAATACGTTCCTTGTGACCAACCGTATACTGTGGCATCGCATTTTTCCAGCGTGATATGACACTGAATATTGGTTGTTGTGTAATGTTCATCGTTTGATTCAAATCATGTAAGACTATATCGACCATTTCATCATCAGACACATCAACAACGGATTGATCGTTTGGACGGCCAACATAGCAGCGTAACAACACCTTGCCGTCTGGTGTCGTGGTTGGCCATTTTTTGTGGGTCCAGGTGCAAGCCGTAATCCGAAAATCGCTGTTTCTTGATACAACAAACCCGGTGCCATCAATATCCTTCTTAATGGCTGATTGATCAAAAGCCATGGCAACATTCGCCACTGATGTAGCAGGAATCTCATTAAATGTCTTAAAGAAATCATATTGACTAAATATTTTCGGCACACTGTAATGCGGCGTAGCCATTATCACAACATCCGCTTTATAGACATCCCCATTGTCCAATAATACATGGTATCCGTGGTCTTTTTTTTCAATATGATCAACCGTTGCGTTTAGTTGAATCATATCACCCAATTGCTCGCGTAATGCGTCAATTAAAGTCTCCAAACCACCGGAAAATGATAAAAACATTCCTTTTTTCGGCTTCTTTTTCTTCGCTGGCTTCGGTCTGGTTTCCTGCAAACCTTTGATTAAACTGCCATATTCCTGTTCCAACTGATAAAAGTTAGGAAAGGTAGCCATCAAGCTCATGTCATCAATATCACCAGCATAAATTCCCGATAATAGCGGCTCCATTAAATTTTCAACCAGTTCATCGCCAAAACGATGCCGCAAAAAACGGCCCAGAGATTGGTCATGCTGTACCTTTCCTTTTGGCAGAGCTAAATCAAGGCCAGCCCGTGCTTTACCTTTCCATGAGGCAATCCCGGAAAACAGGAATGGCCGCTTTTGCATTGGGATACCCATGAATGAGCCCTTTGGCATTTTGTGCAATTTATGATCAACCAAAATATAGGATTGTCCTGTGCCATTACGAACAAGCTGATCCTGAATGCCAAGGTTCTCAACCAGTTTGACAGCAGGTTTTTTTCGTTCCAAAAAGGAGTCTGGCCCTTGTTCAATGACAAAACCGTCCCGTTTATAGGTCTTGACCTTGCCGCCAACCCGATGACTGGCTTCCACGAGTTTCACTTCATAAGGCAGCTGGCTGGCCTGAATCTCCTTTTGCAGATAGAAAGCCGCTGTTAATCCAGTAATTCCGCCACCAACGATCAAAATTCGTTTCTGTTTACTCACTTTGCTTCACTTCTTACTTTTTTCATAACGACGGTTGCCAATGCATCGATGAATTCTGGCTGGGCATTTGGCATCTCTGGCCGGTGATAGGTTGCACCCAATTCATCACAAACGACTTTACATTCATAATCATTGTCATAAAGCACTTCCAGATGATCGGCAATAAAACCAACCGGTGCATACACAAACGAACGATAGCCCTGTTGTTCATACAATTCGCGCGTTAAATCCTGCACATCTGGTCCCAGCCATGGATCAGGAGTATTTCCTTCACTTTGCCAGCCAATCGCATAATTGGTAATACCGGTTTTCTCGGAAATCAATTTGGCTGTTTCTTTTAATTGGTCAGGGTATGGATCCCCGTTTTGCAGAATTTTCTCTGGCAAACTATGTGCAGAAATAACCAAACAAGCATTTTCTTTCTCTTCTTCCGGCATCTTGTCGTATACTTGATTAATTTGTTTGGCCCAAAAATCAATAAATCCTGGCTCATTATACCAGCTTTCCACGGAAACAATCTTGGGTTTTCCGTGTTTAGCCGCAGCATCATTTGCCCGTTGATTGTAAGCCATCACGCTGAACGTCGAATAATGTGGTGCCAGAACGAGCGATACAGCCTCTTCCATACCATCCTTTACCATTTGCTCGACCGCATCTTCAATAAAGGGTTCAATATGTTTCAAGCCGATATAGACATGAAATTCATATTCATCCTGTTGTTGATTTAGATTTGTTTCCAAAGCTTTGGCCTGTTCTTCCGTGATTCTGGCCAGCGGGGAAATGCCACCGATTGCTTTGTACCTGCTTTTTAAATCTTCCAGCATTTCCGGTGTTGGTTTCCTGCCATGACGAATATCCGTGTAATATCGTTCAATATCCTCTTCTTTGTATGGTGTGCCATAAGCCATAACTAGTAATCCCATTTGCTTTCTTTCCATGTTCTAACATCCTTTCTGAGCAATGTTGCTGCTTATCTTGTCTTCGCTACACTGGAATATGTGTGCACGAGTTCCGTTAGCTGTTTCAATGTTGCCGGTTTAATGTCCGGAGTTACACCATGCCCCAAATTAAAGACATAGCCACCTGATTGTTTGACACCTTCTGTTAAAATTCCTTTGGTTCGATCCTCAATTGTCTTCCAATCGGTAAGTAAAATGGCTGGATCCAGATTACCTTGCAATACTTTCGTCACACCCATTTGTCTTGCTTCCGTGATCGAAGTGCGCCAATCAAGTCCAATCACATCAACCGGCAAATCGTTCCATTCCAGCAGTAAATGCCTTGCACCTACGCCAAATAAAATCAGTGGAACATTTTCCTGTTTTAATTCGGTAAAAATCTGCTTCATGACCGGCTTGATAAAGGTCCGATAATCATCCTTGCTAAGCGCTCCAACCCAGGAATCAAACACTTGGATGGCTTTTGCCCCAGCGTGGATTTGTGCTTTCACATACGTAACAATCATATCTGCCAATTTGTCCATTAAAGGAAACCAGCTTTCAGGACTCTGATACATAAAAGCTTTCGTTTGATGATAATTTTTTGAAGGGCCGCCTTCTATCATGTAGCTTGCAAGTGTGAAAGGGGCTCCTGTAAAACCGATAAGCGGTACATCAAGCTGTTCCTCGGTCAAGAGACGGATCGTATCCAGCACATATGGCACATCCGCTTTTGGATTAATCGTTCCTAACCGATCCACATCCTGGAAATTGCGGATCGGATGATCAATTACCGGCCCGACATTTTTCTTAATCTCCACGTCAACACCAATTGCCGGTAATGGTGACATGATATCCTTGTACAGGATCGCTGCATCAACGCCATAATGTTCAACTGGCAGACGGGTCACATAAGCACATAATTCTGGTTGATGGGTAATCTCAAATAAAGAATATTTCTCTTTTAATTTCCGATATTCCTTTTGTGATCTGCCAGCTTGTCGCATATACCAGACAGGCGTATAATCCGTTTGCCCGCCTTTGTAGGCTTTAATAATCGCATCATTAATTTGTTTCGCCATTTTTTCACCCTTTTTCATGCTTATCACTTGTACAATTAAACATCTTTTTAAAACCAATACTTTCAAGCTTGTGATCTAATGAACTTCCCTAATTACTATACCGATTTCTATTGATTCTGTATAGCAGTCTACAGTAATTGTCATTAATTTGTCTTTAATTCAATGAAAAAGTTACCTGAACATTCTTTTGGATCACAGGGAAGGTTCGACTACATTCGATCGATTACCCTCGGTTTTTGTTAGTGGATCATATGGTACAACGAAATAAGATGGTGGATGAAACATTGAAACATCGCCCACCTCAAATTCATTATCTTGAACAGTGCCAATTCGCTTGGGAAGTTCTCCCTTTTGTTTCTGATAAATATGATATTCCACTCGATCATCTTGTGCTGCATTCCAGGTTATTTTCCCTTTAACCAGCTGTAATCCACCGAATTGGTAAGTTATCTTTATTTTTGTTGTTTCCGGCAGTTTGACCGGCTTTGGCACAGTCTTCACATGTTCCGGCTTGGTAAAGGAAGCTGTTAACGAATTTTGCCTATCCATTTCCGTCAAAATCGCCTTGGTTAACATGGTTGGATACTCGCTACCTCCTGTTAGATAGTGATCCTTATCCGAATCATCATAACCCATCCATAATGCACTCACATATTGGGGTGTGTAACCGACAAACCAGGCGTCCTTATCAGTCCCTTCCACGTGTGGGTGCTGGGTAGAACCGGTTTTTCCTGCCAGAGCTTTGTTATAGTCTCCAGCTTGACCTGTTCCATTTTCCACGACGGACGACAGGATTTCCGTCATGTTCCAGGCAACTTGCGGCGTGAAAACTTTTTTCGGCTTCGGTTTTGCCCGGAATATCTGTTGATTGTCCCGGTCATAAATCCGATCAATGGTGTGAGCCGAAATCATTTCTCCATTGTGGGCAAATGTCCCGTAGCTTTGCATCATATCCATTGGTGTTAAACCTTCTTTTAGTCCGCCAAGGGCAATCGATAATCCTTTATCAGGCAGGGTAATCCCCATCTTTTTTAGGTACGCTTTAGCATCAGCTATGCCCAAATTATTTAATAACCAGACAGCCGGTGTGTTTTTTGATTGTACTAATGCCTGGTAGATGGACACGACACCATCATATTGACCGTCATAATTGGTTGCCGAATACCCGTTGTAATCCTTCTTTTGGTCCGGTATCAATGAATAAGGTTGAAATTTTTTCTTCATCATTGCCGGGCCATAGACAGCGATCGGCTTGATGGTTGAACCAGGCTGTCTTTTCACTGTAACCCGATTCAACCCACCAAGTTCATAATCACGACCGCCGATTGCAGCAACAATTCCACCGTCTTGTTGATTCATCATGACGAAAGCACCTTGAACCCCCGCGGTATTACCTGGGAAGTAGTCTGGCTTTTGAAATAAGTTATAGGCAATTTGCTGGGTTGATTCATCCATATTGACGACAATTCGGTAACCCCCACGCTTTAACTCATCAATCGATAATTCATGCTTATCTGCAGCTTCTTTCATGACCAGATCCACATAACTGTCAGCCACATGGTTTGTTTCTTCTTGCTTCACATCCAAACCCAATGGCTTATCCTGTGCCTTGGTACGGTCTTCGGTTGAAATCATTCCGGTATCTTCCATCGCTTGAAGTACCATATTTCTCCGGGTCAATGCCTTTTTAGGATGGTCAATTGGCGAATATCCATTTGGCCCTTTTGCCATCCCTGCCAGCAATGCACTTTCTGATAGAGTTAAGTCACGTGCCGATTTGGAAAAATACATTTGTGATGCCGTTTCAATACCATATGCACCACGGCCAAAATACATTTGATTCAAATATAGCCCTAAAATTTCATCCTTGGAAAGATGCCGTTCCAAATAAATGGCTGCCAGTGCTTCCTTTGTTTTTCGCATCAACGTTTTATCATTAGTCAAAAATAAATTTTTCGCAAGTTGTTGGGTAATCGTACTTCCACCTTCAACCCTTCCCATTGCAATCACATCTTTGTAAACCGCACGAACAGCAGATTTAAAATCAATACCGCCATGCGTGTAAAAACGTCGATCTTCAATGGCAATAAAAGCATTTTTTATATTATCCGGAATATCTTTACGATCAATCAATGTACGGTTTTTATGGTAAACAGAGGCAAGCACTTCCCCTTCCTGGGTTTCAATCGTTGTGGTTGCATCCAGTTCCATGTCCTCCTGATCGGCTATGAAAGCCCCGCCGAAAAAAACAACACCATATCCAATCAACCCTAAAATGAGGAGAAACCCAATGATACTAATGGACCATTTTATTTTTCGCGGTAATGACTTCCATCCTCTTTTGGTATGTCGATCACTTCTTCTTTCTATATGCTTGTCGCTTCTTTTCATAGTTCACCTCTACTATCTCATCCATTATACGACAGAATGTGACAATCGAAAAGCGTTTTAATTACTATTAGATGATAATTATTATTATATGGTAATGTGTTATTTTTCTTTGGTCGAGGGTATACATAATAAGAGTATGTTCTTAAAGCATCTATAATTTAGGAAACTATTTACGAGAGGAGAATGAAATGTGCATGCATATATGACGAAAGGAACATATGATTTTTTGCAAAAACTGCAGGACAAATATCCTGATATCCCATTTTATTTCATGGCAGGCGACTCAGGTACGCTGGCGTATTATGAGGGAAAGGAAAAAAGTGTATTTGTCGCAGGCAGTGCCTATGACGTGATCGAGTCTCAAGGTGAGATTGCCAAAAAGGGATATGTTGTCATGAACCATATTCCAGTGACTGACGATGGCACGACCAAAGTGGAAGAACGGTTTAAACAACGCAAAAGCGGACTGGATCATATGCCAGGGTTTCAGGCCTTCCGTCTGCTTCGTCCCCGAAAAGGCAATACATACGTTGTTGTCACCCAGTGGGCATCTGAACACGATTTCGAAAACTGGAAGAACTCCAGCACTTTTAAAAAGCAGCATCAGAACCAAGCCGCAAAACCACCAGCATATGTAGCAGCCAAACCATTTATCACAACCTACCAAATGGTCAAACAAGAATAGGGACACAGGGACGTTCCTGTGTCCCTATTTGACGGGGATTAGTGTAGGACCGCTGATGCTGCATAGCATTTTTATCAGCGGTTTTGTTTGTTGTATAAGCGACTTTTGTACTTGTATCAGCGGTTTTGCGTGTTCTATCAGCGACTTTTGCACTTGTATCAGCGGTTTTGAGTGGTCTATCAGCGATTATTTCACTTATATCAGCGGTTTCATGCGTTTTATCAGCTTTCCCGTTTTTTGGTAGGCCCCGGATGGTTCTCCTGTCCCTTTGTCCCACCATTATTCTACGTGTTCTTTTAAAAAGTGTTGATACATTTGCTTTGTTTCTTCTTCTGTTTGGCCTTCTCCGCTAATTCGATCGGCTTCTTTCCCATTTTTGTAATAAACAAGTGTTGGGGTTGATTCGATCGCATACGTATCCCATTTATTGTCAAACTCCCAAAGGTTAAGCTTCTTCACATCCGCGCCAAGATCCTCTGCCAGCGGAACAAGCACTGGTGTCACACGTTGGCAATGCGGGCAAGTTGGACTGTAAAAATAAACAAACATATCCTCTTTATTTGCCAATTTCTCATCTAGTTTATCTGGTATGATTTGATTTTGATACATTGGATCATCCAGTTGATCAATTGTCTCCTGTTTCAAATCATTTTTTCCGTATGGATTATCATGCTCATCAACTGCTTGTTTGTTTTTAAAAACAGTGACAAAGTACAATGCTGCAAACAACACAACAATTATCACTGCGAAAATGATCATCTTCTTTTTCAACGTCCTGCTTCCCCCTTTTGCTGTCTAAGTAAAACCAGATGAAGTACAAAAATAACGATAAATGCAACCCCTGCTAGAAATGGGATCGTAATAAATCCAAAGTAATTCACATATTCCGTATTACACGGAATGACCCCGCATGATCCACCAGCTTCCTGTAGGGCGGGCAGTTTTTGCACCAAATAGTGATAGATGGATACAAGCAGACCAATCCCGCTTAGGATAAGTCCCGGCAGAGCAATCGCCAAATCCTTTTTGACCATTGCGGCACCATAGATAATCACCAATGGATACATCAAAATCCGCTGGAACCAACAGAGTTCACACGGGACATATCCCATAACCTCTGAGAAAAACAAACTACCGACAAACGCAATGACTGCTTGTCCCCAAATAACAAACAGAATCGTCTCCCCTGACTTTTCGTTTTTCATTTATGTAAATCTCCCTTAATTTCAAGATACACCCGTATTATACAGTGCAACCCTGAAAAAAACAATCAAGGGACATGCGAACAAGAGGCCATTTAAAAAACATTACCGCCAAGAACAGTTCATTGAATTTCCTCCACTTAATCAACCGTTCGCGCGTTTTGATCGTCTTGTAACTGTTTTCGATCAACTTTCAGCCGTGCCCGATCAACTTTTGGCTACCCTCGATCAACTGTACGTCCGGTTCGATCGACTTTTGGCTGTGCCCGATCAACTTTGTATCCGTTGATTGATAATGCAGCTGACCCTTTTCCGTAGTCAAGAAAAGATACTGTGTCTAAAGATTTATGAAAGGTTTGTGAATTTTTATCGGCTGGTTTTCTCTATTTATTTTGGTAAGTTGCCTTTGTCCCGGCTGGTGGCTTTTTCAACTTCAAAAACATTCGGAGGCACTCCCTTAGCCTGTCTCCGGTGTTCGACGGCCGCGCAATCGCTGGACATATCGATACACCCTAACCCAGATCATCAGATAAAGCAAACCAATACCAAAGCCCGCTATGACATCGGTTAAATAATGGACCCGAATGATGTACCTGCTGAGCCCGATCATCAGGACAAGTAGTGCGAAACATATTTCCAACCAGACAGCTGCCTTTCTCGTCCGTAATTTCCCAACCATAAAATAAACAAACAACCCATAACAGACGATAGAAAGCATCGAATGTCCGGAGGGAAAGCTATATCCAACCGCATCCGCTGCTGCCGACACCCGCGGGCGATCTCTGGCAACAATAAACTTGATACCATAATTAAGCAGATAACAAACAATCACTCCACTGGCGACCATCCCTCCCGAAAACCAATCACGATACATCAGTCCAACAAGGAAGCTTATGATTACGACAAAAGGAAATAAAAATGAACCTGATCCGAATTCCGTAAACCAGCGAAAAACCGCATATAATTTCGTTCCAGCCATGTTTTCTGCAAAAGCTTCTGTCCACTGATCAAGGTATGGGATTCTGCCAGTATATGCATCGAACGCCCAGACAATAATGACACCCGTAAGCAGCAGCAACAGAAAATAATAAAAATACCGCATGTTGTGATTCAACCTGAAAACCTCCTGCAACCAATAGTATTACAAATTACATGTTTAAACTATTCTTTTCCGGGAACCTAATAAATATAGGCGTACGAATGAAAAAAAAGAAATGTGAAAGGATGGATAAAAATGAACGAAGACTTAAAAAAGTTAATTGATGGATTAAACGTTGATTTGGCACATGAATATGGTGCAGCCATTCAATATACGTACAGTGCCGCCGTCGTTTCTGGATTGTATCGCTCTGCATTAAAGCCGTTTTTTGAATCAGAAATTAATGATGAAATGGGTCATGCCGCCTATTTATCGGAAAAAATCAGTGCATTGGGCGGTACACCAACGACTGAATCTGCGAAAGTTGAGCAGCCTACCCAAGTAAGAGACCTTTTGAAAGCGACATTACAAGCAGAATCCGATACAATCGATCGCTATGAAGAAAGAAAAAAACTTGCTGATAAGTTGGGCTATACCGAACTGGTGGTAAAGTTGGAAGATATCATTGCTGATGAAACGCATCATAAAGAAGAGGTAGAACGACTACTTGCTGATCCAAGAATTTCTGAATAAAATACTACTTCCTTTAAGGATGACTGATTCGGTCATCCTTTTTCGTTTTTTCCAAAAAATGATATAATATAACATAACCAACTATGCAGGAGGAATGATCCATGCGGGAAGATTTACATAAAGCGATTGATGATTTATACCCGGAAACGGTGAAGATACGCCGTCATTTACATCAACATCCGGAATTGTCATTTAAAGAAACTGAAACAGCATCATTCATTGCCAACTTTTATGAGGAATTAGGCATTCCTTATCAAAGTCATGTTGGCGGAAACGGCGTTGTCGCGACATTAAAAGGTGGTAAACCCGGTAAAACAATTTGCTTGCGCGCTGACTTTGATGCATTGCCTATTCAAGAAGAAAATGATGTACTCTATAAATCAACAGTTGATGGGGTCATGCATGCCTGTGGTCACGATGGCCATACCGCCCAATTATTGGCATTGGCCAAAGCAGTTCAGCCATTCCAACACGAGCTGCCTGGTACCATCATCTTTTTACATCAACATGCCGAAGAATACGCACCTGGTGGAGCAAAACCGATGATTGAAGCGGGCGTACTTGATGATGTTGATGCAGTGTTTGGTACGCATCTATGGGCAACCACCCCTATTGGTGTTTTGCAAACATCGAAAACTGCTTTTATGGCAGGTGCTGACCGTTTCAACATTACAATTCAGGGTCAAGGCGGGCATGGTGGTTATCCACACGAAACAAAGGATGCATTAGTGATTGGCGCACAATTACTTGTCGAGCTTCAGCAAATCGTTGCGCGACGAATGGACCCATTGAAAACAGCAGTCATTACCGTGGGAAAATTTGAAGGTGGCTCCGCATTCAATATCATTGCTGACAAAGCAACATTAATCGGAACCGTCCGCTACTTTGACCCGTTATTGCAGGAGAAGATCATCAGCGAAATGGAAACGATCATCAAAGGTGCGTGTATAGCAAGCAACGCAACCTATAAGTTTAATTATGAAAAAGGCTATCCGCCATTGATCAATCATCCAAAAGAAGCAGAATTGGTATTGGAGGTTGGAAACGAGCTGCCCGATGTGGTTTCCAGTGAAGCGGTTGATCCGTCCATGGCGGGTGAGGATTTTGCCTATTACATGTTAGAACGCCCTGGTGCCTTTTTCTTTACTGGTGCTCAAAAAGGAGAAAATCCATATCCACACCATCACCCGAAATTTGACATTAATGAAAAGGCAATGCCGATTGCTGCGAAAACACTCATCGATGCTTACTTAAAATATCAAGAATGGCATCGGTAACGCAAACAGGTTATCTCCTGACACAACTGTGTTTGGGATAACCTGTTAGATTTGTGGGTATATAGTAGTGAACTACCTTTTTTCCACAGCATGCAGCCGTATCCAAGCAGAAATCTTACCAGTGTGAATTTTCCTTTCCGCCACCTGGTACGTAAACGCTTCGTTGGTGTCCGTATCAGGGATAATATAATACCCATTTTTCTTTAAAAAGATGTCAAGGCTGGTAAATGCAGTTCGTTTATTGCCATTAAAAAAGCAATGGTTTTGTACCAAGGACTCAAAAAAGGCGCCTGCTTTATCCCATAAGCTTACGTAGGCATCTTCACCAAATACAGATTGTTGTGGGCGATATACAGCCGATTCCAACAAACCTTGTTCCTTGATCCCCACCTGTTCCCCTTCACCATATTTTTTCATGACCATAAAGTGAATGATTGTAACATCTCTAACACTTAAATAATGTATATCCATGGCCTACTTCAATCTTTCCAGTAATTCATTGTGATCACGAAAGGTTTCCTGAAGCATTTTCAACATCTCCGGATCCACCTGGTCTTCCAATTTTTCTTTCTTACGCATAACAATCTCATCGTTTCTTATTTCAAATTCCATTTCATCACCACGATGAATATTTAATGTTTCTAAAATTTTTTTCGGGATGCCTACTCCCACGCTATTCCCGAATGGTACCACTTTTCTGGTTTCTTTATCCATGCTTAACACACTCATTCCTTTTTATTTCCAAGTATATTCATTTGAGGACAAAATATACGTATGTTAGTACATTTGTATTTACTTACATCATACCATAGTTTGTAAAAAGTTAAAACAAATAAGAGAGATTGCTTTCAACAATCCCTCTTACGCCAATTTTTTTCTCACATATCCGGTAATAAACAAATAATTGAACAAGGCACCGCCGATCAAAGTAATCACAGCACCCAAATAATCCCCGATCAACACAAACAACACAGCAAATATAATCGTTTGAATAAAGGTAAGCTTATATAACCATGTTAATACAGCATCTCTCCGCAATTGGATTGATACAGGGTAGATATCCAGCCAGATAACAGTGCGATGGTGTTGGTATAAAGTCATCATCTGGAAACTGCTTAAGTATAAAAACAATAACGCAAAAACAATTTTTACCCAGCCGTTCGGAATAAAATAAATCAGCAAGCCGCCGATGACAAGTAACCGGACAAACATCCCGAGATAATCTCCACTTCTGATGAAAGTAATCCGGTATAAATAGTCGAAAGTTGACTTTTGGCGAAACGGAACCCGATTGACAAGATTAACCAACCATTGCCGTTTCTTGACCCGATTTTTCAGGTGCGGTACATCGGTAAACATATTCGCAATCCGGTAAAAGAATTGCATGCGGTTCTGATCCTTTTCCAGCAACACATCCCAAACAAGACCAGCCTGTTTTTTTGAAATACTATAGTCATATAAAAACAAGATAATAAATACGACCGTTGCAATTGCTGCAAACAGGATATTTCCATGAACAAGTAAATAAAACACCGCACAATTGAGCAAGACCCTTAACAGTATATCCGTACGTCTGGTTGCCAGATCGCGTACTTTAAGCATCCACCAGTTGGCAAGCAAATTCCATACTTTAAAAATCAGCACAACCACAATCGTAATCAGATATTCACTGCCACTTCGCTCTGAAAAAGATGCAAAATAAAGTGGTCCAAATGCCGCTGCTGCGAGCAAAATCAAATAAAGCTGGATGACAAAACTATAAATTAAGGCATTCCGAAAATAAGCCCCAAGCTTATGTTCAGCGGCAATCAGGAAAACCAGGTCAGGTTCCTTTAATAACGTGCGGACAGGGCTGTAACTGACCAAAAGTCCAAAAACAATGCCAATGATCCAGTCGGTTGGGAAGTTTTCGGGCATACGGGTGAGCCATTGTTGATAATAGTAAGCAGCCGCTGCGATAAAAAACAGCATGGCAAACGCAATATGCCCATTAAAAATGTATTTTAGATAACGGCTTGTCTCCTTTAAATGCTGGGAAAACCGTTGTTTAAAAAATTGGTTGGCATCAAACATGGCTTTCTTCCTTTGTTAATTGAACATAGATATCATCGAGCGTTGCACCAGGCATTTGGAAATCACGCTGCAAGTCTTTTAATGTGCCAATAGCGCGAATGTTTCCATCGTGCAAAATAACAAACCGGTCACAATAGCGTTCTGCAGTTGCCAGAATGTGGGTGGACATCAACACGCCAGAACCGTTGTCTTTCATATGATTCATCAATTGTAAGTAAGACTGAATGCCAAGTGGATCCAAACCAACAAATGGCTCGTCCACAACATACAAGGATGGTTCGATTAGAAAGGCACACATGATCATGACCTTCTGCCGCATCCCTTTGGAAAAATGTACAGGGAACCATTTTAATTTTTTCTCCATCCGAAATTCCTTTAACAATGGATGAAGTCTTTTTTCAAACACATCTTCCGGCACATCATACGCCATCGCCGTTAAGCGCAAATGTTCATATAATGTTAACTCATCATATAAGATCGGCATTTCTGGAATATAAGCCATCTGACTACGGTAATTTTGCGGGTTTTCTGCAAAGGTTTTTCCGTTTACAGAAACCGTCCCTTTTTTTGCCTGCATTAGACCAATAATATGCTTAATCGTCGTACTTTTACCGGCTCCATTTAATCCAATTAAACCAACAATCTCATGGGGATACACATCAAACGAAATACCATGCAGTACATTTTTATGGGTATACCCACCGTGCAGGTTCTCTATATGTAACAATGGTTTCAAAAGACTTCCTCCTCGTTACTTACCTACTTGAAATTTTACCATTTATGCTCCCAGATGCCAAAGCAAAGTGTGCAAGGAAATTCGACATCACCGCAAATTCATTTTAAAAAATCGTCCCAAAAACTTTTAACTTATATGTATGAAACGAGCAAAACCGCACAAAATAGCTAGTGAAGAACGGGGTTGATTCACTAAACAAAATTTTTCGTGTCAAAACACAAATGAGGTGTTAGTGTTGGAAAAAGAGGCTAAACTGAATTTGTAAATTAACACAAAAATGAGGTGTTGGTGAAAGATAATCTAATGAAATAAAACCCTTCTGCCAGAATTCATCCCAAGGGATACCTTGAGATGCTGACAAAAAGGTTTTTGTAATGACGTTAATTGGCCAAATGGACATTAACAAAATTACCAAGTCCCCAACGTTAGATACAAACACCGTTCTTCAAGGACTGGTCCGGAATTCCGGGTCAGTCCTGTTTTTTCTAAAAGGGGATGTTCAAAAAGTCCGGTAAAAATGACACGTCGAATTTCGTCGTTGGCTTGCTTTTCCGCTCCTCATGTACCTTTTATGTACACTCCGGTGCTCAAAGCTACGCCGCCTAGAACTTCTCGGTCCTTTTTATCCTCCTTTTTGAACACTCACTAAAAGGGCTTTGTGGTCGATAGTTCCCAGGTTTGGGTCGATATTTACTTTATCTGGTTGATATTGCAAAACTTTTGGTTGATGTTAGCCTTTTCCGGTCGATGTTATGACTTTTTTGGTTGATATCCTCTATCTCCGGTTGACACTATAGTATATTTGGTTGATATTCCTTATTTCCAGTCGATGTTTAGGCTCAAACATCTTTTCAGTTGATACCATGTAAGACAAAGCAACAGAAAACTTTACATATTCAACCACTTCTATATACAATAAGAGAAAAGGATGAAGGAGTGGATACGATGCAACATGAGGATTGTATTTTTTGTAAAATTATTAATGGTGACATCCCATCAGCAAAAGTGTATGAAGATGACCAAGTATACGCATTCTTGGATATCAGCCAAATTACTAAAGGACACACACTTGTGATTCCAAAGACACACACGAAAAATATTTATGAAACCTCACCGGAAGTTGCCAGTGAATTGTTTGCCCGAATTCCCAAAATAGCCAATGCAATTAAAGAAGTGTACAAGCCAATTGGGATGAACTTGTTAAATAACAACGAGGCACCAGCAGAACAATCCGTTTTTCATTTACATATCCATATCATTCCGCGGTATGGAGAAGGTGACGGTTACCAGTTAGGCTGGTACACGCATGAAAATGACTATTCTTCTGATGACTTGCAGCAAATTGCCAAGGAGATTGGTACAGCGATTAAATAATTATCCTTAATATCCCGGTTATTGATAAAACCTCTGACATAATAATTTGTCGGAGGTTTTTGTACAAAAATCTTGCTCACTGCTGCCCATTTTCATATAATTTTTTTACCTTATCCTTATACTTTTACCTAAAAAACCTTTATAATAGAAGTGTGGAAGTTGTTTTGTACGTTCCGCTTTGCTTCATCATCTATACATCCGAAAAATTACATATTCCCTTAACGAAACACGTTTCATAACCGTGTTAAGAGGAAAACATATACTATGAGTTGAAAGGGGCGTTATGATATGTCTAAAAGCAGTTTATTATTGGGATTTGTTATTGGAGGCGTTGCAAGTGCCACAGCTACACTGCTAAGTGCGCCATCCTCCGGTAAGGAATTACGTTATCGGGCCAGACAACAAGGTGCTGAATGGAAACAAATGATTGCGGATCTCAAACGGGATGGATTACGACTGAAGGAGCAAATTACCAATACCTCCAAAGAAGGTGCTGCATTAATCAAGGATTTAACCCAGGAAATGAAGGTCTCAGTACAAGAATGGAAACAATCCGTTGAACCCCATCAGCAAAACATCAAACACTACTTGGAACAAATCGAATCCAGCTTAAAAGATCTTGAGGAGAAAATGAAGAACGAACAAGAGGAATATTGAACATACTAAAACGAAAGCGTACTGGATGTTTTCAGTGCGCTTTCGTTTTAGTATTATTTCGGCTCTAAATCCTCAATGGAGTCTATGTCCATATAATCTGGAACAACTAAGCCAATTTTAGCTCCCTTTAAATTTTCACCCAAATCTTCAAACTGCCCGTCATATTTATCATAAAAGTCTTTATGCGTCATTGGCATCCAAGCGGCCAACGTCGCATCACCGTCACCATTGGCTACCGATTTGAATACGACGGCGACATCAACCGGGGTAACGGTAACATCAAAGCCTTTTGACCTTAATACCTCTGCTACCACACCCGAGGAAGCGCGTTCAGAATCCCACGGGGTTGATACCAATTCAATTTCCTCACCGTCTACATCATCAACACCTTTTGTCCATTCGTCTACTTTATCCGGATTTTCTTCTACCCATTCTTTCGCTACATCGTCAATATCTGCTCCGGATTTGGTTGCCTCATACATAATGTCTTCCATATCTTCCACTTCCCATTGGAACTGATCAAGCAATTTATAGGCTTCCGGTTTATCTTCCTTTAGCCCTTTGCGTGCAAGCGTTTTAATTACTTCTGTTTCACCGTAAACCCCTTTCGGATCATCCAGGTATTTCATATCCGGATATTTAGCAAACATCCAATGGGGGTTCCAACCAGTTACCACAATTGGCTCTTCTTTATCAATCGCTTTCCCCAGTTCCTCCATCATGGCCGCTGTAGACGCCTCTTCCACATCCCAGCCTTTTAAATTGTCATATTCTTTCAAAGCCTTTTCTGTTGTTACGGTAATTCCTGCTCCGGGCTCAATACCAGTGATCGTATAATCTACTGCTTCACCTATATCTGTTTTCTCTCCATCACCGTTTGCTTTGTTTCCCGAACAACCGGCTGCAATCAATATAAATAGCACGGCAATCATCAAAACAACATATTTTTTAGTTAGATGATTCATATAAAGTTGAACTCCTCCTTATAATAGGAATGCTGATAAATAGTTTATCAGCATTCCTTCAAGCATTATTCACTTTTTACGAAGCAATTGGCTGATTATTCTACGCCTTCTGTCCACTCGTCTACCTTATCCTGATTATCTTCCACCCATTTTGCTGCAGCATCTTCCGGATCCTCTCCATTTTGGATATCTAACATAACACTTTCAATGTCATCTGTTTCCCACTGGAAGTTATCCAGAATTTTATAAGCATCAGGCATGTCATCTTTCAAGTCTTTACGAACCATCGTTCTAATTTCTTCTGCATCACCGAATGAGTTTTTCGGATCATCCAGATATTTCAGGTCATATTTCTGGAACATCCAGTGTGGAGACCAGCCAGTAATAACGATTGGATCCTTTTTCTTAATTGCTTTACCCAAGGCAGAAGCCATGGCACCACTGGAGGATGTTTCCACTTCCCAGCCATTCAGATTATCGTAATCGTCTACAGCTTGTTCAGCGTGTTGTACAACGCCGGCACCCGGTTCAATACCGGTGATGGTTTTATCCGCTTCGTCTTTCAAATCTTCAATCGAGTCTACATCCATATACTCTGGTACCGTCAAACCAATTTTTGCACCTTCAAGGTTCGTACCTAAGTCTTCTACATCATCTTTATGCTCTTCATATAAATCACCGTGTGTACCTGGCAACCATGCAGCAACCATACCGTCAGACTCTCCGGAAGCTACTGATTGCCACATGACAGCATTATCAAGTGGGGTTACCGTCACATCGAATCCTTCATCTTCCAATACTTTGGCAATCACGTTTGTGGAGGCAACCTCTGTATCCCATTCTACATATGAAAGTTCAATTTTTTTATCTCCTGACGAACCGCTATCTGAATCTTTATCTGATGAAGCATCATCATCTGAACCGCACCCTGCAGCAACTAATGATAATGATAGTCCGGCTGCTACGCCAAGACGTTTCCAGTTAAGTGTAAACATAACTATGAATCTCCCCTTTTTGTAGTTTTTAATATATGGAAATTCTCACTGCAAACGCTCAAAGGCGGTGAACCCCCTTTTGAACGTTTGTGCATAGTAAAAAGCTAACCAACCATGTTTATTTTTTGGCATTCATACTTTGTGTCAACCGGTCGATAATGATAGCCAGAATAACAATTCCCAATCCGGCAACAAAGCCTGTTCCGACCGTTGCACGTTGTAATGCCGATAGTACCTCTCGTCCAAGTCCCGGTGCACCAATCATGGATGCAATAACAACCATCGATAGTGCCAGCATGACTGTCTGGTTAATTCCTGCCATGATTGTTGTTTTGGCCATTGGCAGTTCAACCTTGAATAATTTTTGTGCACCGGTACTACCAAATGCCTCTGACGCTTCAACCAGTTCTTTGGAAACCTCACGAATGCCCAGGTTGGTGAAACGAACGGTAGGTGGTGTGGCAAAGATTAATGAGGCAAATACCCCTGGTACCATTCCGATTCCGAAAAAGGCAACGGCAGGGATTAAATATACAAACGCGGGCATGGTCTGCATAAAGTCCAATATCGGCTTGAGAATAGCCTCAGCAATTTTACTTTTTGCCATTAAAATACCAAATGGAACGCCAACAATGACTGACAATACACTAGATATCAAGACGAGTGTAAATGTGTCCATTAATTTGTCCCACATTCCCTGGTTATAAATTAGCCATAATCCAACAATCGAAAAAACAGCCAGCCCCCATTTTTTTCCGGAAACGAAAAAGGCAATCAACGCAATGATGATAATCACAATAAGCGCTGGTATTTGACTTAACAAATCGGAAGTTAATTCCATGAAGTCGCCAAATTGCTCTTTAATGGGGTCAAATAGAAATGCAAATACATCCGTTATCCAATCGGTAAAACTTTCAACCCATTCAGCTATAGGAATCTCTTTCACAAAATCTAATGCATCATCAAGCATTCAAATTCACCTCTCCTTCACCGGCCAATGCTGAGATTACCGTACCGCGAATAATAATTCCCAGTAGTTTACCATCTTCCACAACAGCAACCGGAATTGGAGCATCGTAAATGATATTAAAGATGTCGTTCATGGGTGTATCACTTTCAACCCGCGGTATGTCATTTTTAATAATTTCATTAATATCGCGAACATCATTTTTTCTGGCATCTGAAGCATCTTCTGCCGTGACATATCCTTTCAAATTGCGATGCCGATCGACAACAAAAATACTTGATAAACCTTCTTCACGCATGCGTTCCAAGGCTACCCGCGGACCATGCTTTTCGATGTTGATGGTTTCCGGACGCCGCATAATATGTTGTGCGGTTAACACTTTGGAGCGATCAATATCCTCGACAAATTTTTCCACATAATCGTTGGCTGGATGTACCAGAATTTCCTCTGGTGTACCAATCTGGACGATCGATCCATCCTTCATCAGGGCGATTCGATCACCAAGCCGCAATGCCTCATCCAAATCATGTGTGATGAATATAATGGTTTTCTGCATTTTAGCTTGTAAATCAATGAGTTCGTCCTGCATATCTTTACGGATTAATGGATCAAGTGCGGAAAATGCTTCGTCCATCAATAGCACTTCCGGGTCATTGGCAAGTGCCCGTGCAAGTCCAACACGCTGTTGCATACCGCCTGATAGCTGGCCGGGGGTTTGTTCTAAATAGTTCCCAAGACCAACAAGTTCCAACGCTTCCTTTGCCCGCTTTCTTCGTTCTTCTTTGGGTACCTTTTGGATTTCCAAACCATATTCTGCATTTTCCAGGATGGTTCGATAAGGAAATAAGGCAAATTGTTGAAATACCATACTTAGTTTTTCCCGGCGTACTTTGCGTAACGAACTTTTGTCCATGACTGCGAGATCCTCGCCATCAATATGCACGTTTCCTTTTGTTGGTTCAATTAGACGGTTAATTAATCGAACCAACGTTGATTTCCCACTACCGGATAAACCCATAATTACGAATGTTTCTCCGGGTTCAACAGAAAAAGAGGCACGGTTAACCCCTACTGTACAGCCAGTTTCCGCTAAAATTTCTGCTTTTGTCTTGCCTTCATTCAAAAGCTTCAGCGCCGCTTTTCGATTTTTTCCAAATATTTTGGTCAAATCTTTGACTTCAATAACCGGCATTCCCTTCACCTCTCTCTAACAATTTTTTATATACCGTATCAAAATTGATTAAGCCCAATTGTTACAAGGAACAGATCTAAAAAATAACTGATCCGCTTTCCCTTGTATCATTCATTAACATTCCAATGAAGCATGTCATTCGTCTTGCTACTTTTCTATCAGGTTACATCCATGCATAATTTATTAAACTAGAAAAATCGTTCAACTGATGATTGGGCAGCTGAACAGAAAAATAATAGTTCAATAATGTTTCATCAGAGATCATTCGGCTTTCAATCACTCTATTACTATACAATGTTTTAGTTTCACAGTTCAAACACTAAATACCACTGATTTCAAACATATTTTTCGTACAGTTTGAACTGTACATATTCTTAATCCAATATGCTTTTAATTACGCCAATTTCCGCTTGTTTTCTATGTAATGACCCATTTTCATTATTTCCCTTTTTGTTGTAACCTTTATATATCAGGGTTTGAGGGGTGGATTCAAAGAACTTAGGCAATAAGGCAAATTCAGTTATTGCTGATTTGGAACCATTCTCTTTTAGGAGGATATTATGGTTAATCAACAAAAGGAATGGATGATGCAAAAAATAATAAGTGAGTTTGCACCAACTATTGAAATGTTCAATTTATCTTCATCTGAGGCACGTTTATTTACTTTCTTATATTTGTATGGGGATCCAATGACACTGGATGAAATGAGTGAAGCATTGGGAAAGAGCAAGACTACGATGAGTACAAGCGTTAGAAGTTTGGTTGATGCAAATCTGGTAACGAGGGTATGGCGAAAAGGAGTTCGAAAAGATTTATATCAGGCAAACGCCCATTTATTTAAATCGTTTATGCACACATCCATCACAAAATGGATTGACGCAACCAGCAATCAAAGGGAATCACTGGAAGAATTGTTGACGAGCATGAAGGAAGAACAAAATAATCAGGGTGTTATATCCCTTCGTGGCCGATTACAGAATATTATTGCATTCCATCATCAAATCGAAGCCGCTTTTCAGAAAATGAAGAATAACTAACGAATCATACTGTTAATATGTTGGAATCGGGCCATTTCAATGCTGCTTATCTTACTTAATGAATCAACCATTATCCGAAGTCATGTACGATCATCTTCCAATATTTTAATAAATTCGTCCATTAAAGAAGGGTAATATCCTTCTTTTTTTAATGCAAAAATAGTTTCGGTTGGATCCAGTTTCACTGTTAACATGCCGGCAAAATGTACAAGCAATGCCGTAAAATTTAATAACCCTTCTTCTTTTTGTATTCCATATTGTTCATTTAAATTGGCAAGAAGATCAAGCAAATCCTTATATTCCTGGAAGGTAACCCGATGATCAATGATTAATTTACTAAAGGGATATTGCTTCATATCAATTAATTTCGCTAACAATTGCAAATGAAAATATATGGTATCATCATTTTGTAACTTGTCCAACTAAACCTACCCCCTATGTAATGCTACTTTTAGCCTACCGAAAATCCCGAAAAAAGGAAAGGAATATTTTTTTGTGAATACCTATTGCTTTTTGGCCAAAAACATACTATGATTCTCTTGAATTGAGGATAAACGAATGTGTCTGACAGGAGGGTCAAAAATGAATTGCTGGAAATCGTTTAATTTTAATAAGGAATTTGGTTTAACCCGTATTTACTCGCTTTCACTTTTGATCGGAATTGCGGCTTTTATTTGTTTGTATGTCCCACTATCCTTTATCCATGGAACTCCTGGCATAAACAAGAATGGTATGATTCTATTCGGTATTTTGTTTATTATCTTGCCTTTTGTACATTCGTTTATGCATATTTTACCATTAATCATAACGAATAAACGAACAAACATGAAGATTAAAATTAAAAAAATCATTCTGCCTGCATTAACGTATTTCCCAACGGCCCGTATATCCAAGCAGCTGTCGATATGGGTTGCCCTGGCACCAACTATTCTGATTACCGTACCAGGGATCATTGCCAGTTACGTGACAGATGATTATTATCTGCCTATCGTATTAATTACCGCCTTTCATATCGGTGTATCGTTTTCCGATTTTATATATATGATTCATTTGCACAAAGCACCAAAAAAATCGCTAATTGAAAATGAAAATGGGGCGTATGCAATACTGGTCAATGCCCAGGATTAAAGAAAAACAAGGCATTCATCCGAGAAAGCAGAAAAATGATACGAGACGAGGATCTGTTTAAACAGGTCCTCTTTTTTGTGTTAAATACTAATCGGCTCTGTTCATGAAGTCTATATTTTGATAAAGTAATACTTACAGGTGTCACATCATTTGATTATTAAATATATAACACACCATTTGCTTTTGTATTCAGGGGGGAATATACACATGGTAATCTTTTTTGTTGTTTACGCGCTTTTTATTCTGCTGATCTTTAATTCATTAACGAACCAATTCTGTTTAAAATTGGAAATGAACCGGCATAAACAATCCCGTGTGTTTCGCATGATTAATATTATGATCATTATTTTATTGGTTTCTTCGTATGTGAAGGTCACAAATGTGATAAGCTAACAACCTAATCTGCAAAGAAATATCTCTTTTTATCCTTGCACTATTTTTTTTTTGAATAAAAATGTGGTATATTTATCATTAGTTTCAAAATCAATTAGGAAACAATCAGATTAGGAGTGTTTAATTCGATGAAAAAACTAGTCATTGCTCTCACATTATCAGCTGGTGTCCTTGGACTGTCCGCATGTACAAACAATGATTCATCACAGACAGTTGTCAAAACTGATGCCGGCAATATAACTAAAGAAGATTTTTATGATCAATTAAAGGATCAGGCCGGTGATCAGGTTCTACAGCAAATGGTAACCGAGAAAGTATTAAACGACAAATACGATGTTTCCGATAAAGCAGTGGATAAAGAAGTGAAGAAAGCCAAAGACCAAATGGGCGATCAATTTGAGATGGCCTTGCAACAACAGGGAATTAAAGATGAAGACGAGTTCCGTCACATGGTTCGCCTCAGTATGTTACAAGAGCAGGCTCTTTCCGAGGATATCGATATTCCGGAAAAAGAAATCAAACAACATTACGATCGCATGAAAGAACAAATCAAGGCATCACACATTCTTGTTGACGATAAAAAAACTGCGGAAAAGGTCGAAAAAGAATTGGATAACGGCGGTGATTTCGCCAAGTTGGCCAAGAAGTATTCCACAGACAAAGCTTCTGCCGAAAAGGGTGGTGACTTGGGTTACTTCTCAGTCGGAAAAATGGATCCCGCATTTGAAGACGCGGCCTACAGCATGAAAAAAGGTGAAATCAGTGATCCAGTTAAATCCCAATTTGGTTACCACATCATTAAAGTAACCGGCAAGAAAAAATCCGATCAGGACGTTGGCAAATATGAAGATGTAAAGGATGACATTCGTCGCGAGATCATAAACCAAAAAGTGGATCCACAAAAAGCACAGCAAAAAATTGATAAACTTATGAAAGATGCTGATATCAAAGTGGAAGACAAACAATTTAAGGGATTGTTTAACTCAGACGATGATAACGCCAAGGATCAAAAAGAAGATAAAGATAAAAAATAACCTGGACAAGCTCAGCTGATCCACATTCTGAGCATATAAAAAAATGGAGTCAAGTTCTTATAACTTGCCTCCATTTTTTTATAAGTTAAGAAAGGCATCAACCTCATGACTGTATTTAGCTTATGCTAGGAAAGCCCCGTCTTGTGCTGGTTTTCCCTCTTTTGTCGTTCTTCACGCATTCGCTCAAGATACACATTCCCTTGCTGTTCAATAAATTGCTGATCCAACTTCTTTTCCGCACGCATGGCTCGAAATGACATATATCCGCTCAAGAAAATAAACAGGATCAACATAAATACCCACCAAGGTACCCCGACAATCATGTCCTCGTCCCCCTTGTCAATCATCATCTATTTCATATATATGTACAAGCACATCACTTTATTCTCGAATCACAAGGTTGTTATACGTTACAATAGAGTGGATTGTTTGATTGAACACATACATGAAACTTGTAATTGGAGTGAAACAAGATGCCGGATCAAGCATACTTTTATGAATTTATCCCGATTAAATATGACATTTCCGCTGAAGAACGCAAAGAAATTCTTACCCGGTTTCCCCCACCAGCCTTGCCAGACAGTGAGGAATACTTTGGTCTACAACATGAAGTCCAGGGAAACCATGTACAAACCCGTGTGCTTTTGAATGATTTTCAGGTACAGCTTACCAAAACGAATAAACAGTTTTTAAAAATACGATTTAGTAATAATGCCGGAATGATTCAGGCAAAAATGTGGGATAACCAAGGCGAGGTAGACAAATACCAGCCGCTACTGGAAAAATATGCAGTGTTTGATATCGAGGGGATCGTTGACGAATTTCGCGGTCATAAATCCGTAACGATTAATCAGCTGACACCGTGTGATGAAGCGATTAATCCCTTCTCATTGTTGGCTTATACCAGACAAAACATGGATGACTTAACGGTTGAACTATTTACGTATCTTCGGGAATTACAACCGCCATTTATGGATATTTCATTCGCTGCAATGGACCGCTTTTGGGATCAATTCCGGATTCGGCCGGCTGCAAAAGGATACCATCACAATTATTTAGGCGGGTTATTAAAACATACGGTTGGCCTGATGCGCTTTGCCAGGTATATCCTAAAACTAGAGAGTGATCCTTTCAAAGCGGTAATGAAGCTGATCAATGTTGTCGAAAAGGCATACAAGAAGGAACTTTGGACGCAGTTTCAAACAAACGAGCCTATACAACAACAGTTTGTCTGGAAAGATACGATTGACCATCTGTACCATATGTTGCAAGGAATGATGGGGTATAAAGAGGCCACACCAAACTATGATACTATCTTAACTAGTATTCTCTTTCATGACATTGGTAAACTATTGGAATATGATCATGCCGGGAAAACATTTGATACGTTCACGTTTCTGTTTCCAACCGCTGACATTTCAGAAACTGAAAACCGTAAGCAGGCGGGAATCACCATGGATGCTTTAGGTGCCAGGGTTGGGCATATTCCGTATGGGGTACTCATGCTTGCCAGAATTATTGAAACGGAGAGAATAAGTCTTTCATTAACGGAAATTCACGAAATGTCTCACTGTATCCTATGCCATCATGGACTGCCGGAATGGGGTTCATGCATTCGATCACCACAATCCATTGAAGGGTATATTATTCATATTGTCGATTTCCTTGATAGCAGGTATGAAAATACAGAAATGATCAAGTAAGGGAGCATAGTCCGAACCTTGTAAAAAGGTACGAAAGGCATCCAATTTAAGTTTGGCAACAGCTACCGCCAGTAAATCCCAAGGCGGTAGCAGTTTTGTCTGCCTGCTCAACTGATGCTGCTTATTTATTCTTTGGAATATATTTAAAGATTTCCCCTGACTCCACGACCTGGATAAATTTCATGAGCCATTTATAATAATTTTGTGCATAGCGTAAACGTTCAATATCGTTATTAATCGCTTCTTTTAATGTCTCATCGTTTGTTTGTCCGGCAATATAGGTCAACTCCTCAATTGTTTCCTCTGCTTCTTCAATATTTGTTTCGGTATGTTGACGCCAGCGATTGCCAAACAGTGAGGTAAACGACTTGTACCAATCATCTTCGGTCCGATACAGATCTTTGCGGACACCGCGTCTAAACGTGGATTCCACCATCTTCATTTCCGATAATGCCCGAACCCCTGTTGACATGCTTGTCTTGCTCATCTTCAGTGCTTCACGCATATCGTCCAATGTTAATGGATTATCCGAGAAATACATGACGCCATATAACCGGCCAACAGATGAAGTGATACCATACAAATTCATATTCTTTGCAATAACCTGGATGAATTTTTCAATTGTTTCCTCGTATTTTTCCCATTCCTTTGATTTCTGATCCTCTGACAATGGAATTCCCTCCACCTATTCGTGATTATCTGGAAATAGTTTATCATTATTTATGAAGAAATGCGAACAGTATTTTCTATATGAACAACTTTTCCGTTACGAACCGTATTTTTGACATCGTTCTTGCAAGTAAACAAGATAATTTGCTGTTTTTCGGCAATGGTTTCTAAAATGGTTAGCATGTTTTCCGTTCGCAAAGCATCAAAATGGACAAACGCATCGTCAATCACAAACGGCAAACCATGTTGCTCACTCATCACCTCACTAATGGCGATCCGCAAAGACACATACAACTGGTCGGTTGTCCCTTTGGATAATTCATTCACAGAATAACGTATTTGATCAGTCGACATCACCTGAATAAACTGGTTCCCTTGTGAGACTGCAACGCTCGTATACTTATGATTCGTTAATTTGGCGAAATAGGCACTTGTTTTGTCCATCACCGCCTGCAAATATTTATCCCGATAAATGCGTTTCGTTTCGATTAACAGTTCTTTGGCCGTTTTTAATACAGCCCATTTCTTGGCGAACTCCTCCAATTGTTCCCGCTCCATCTCAAACCGGTGCAGCAACTGTGAGTACTGTTGTGATGTTTCCAGTCTGTTAATTTCCGCGTTTTGTTCGGCCAATGCCTGCCGCTTTGTATCCAGGGTTGTTTCCATAGACTTGATCGTGGAAAGATGATGCTCCTGCTCCTGTTTCAATTCTTGTTCTTGTAGTGAGGCCTTACAAACTTTTTTCCACTCGTCTTGTGAAAAAAAGGAAGAAAGCTGATCATTTACCACAGCAAGTTTGGTGCGAAAATCATTAATTGCCTCCCATGTTTTCGCCTTTTGAAAGAATTCCTCCTCTGTTTCTACCACGGCTGCCTTATATAATGTTTGTTGCTCTTTTTGGTAAACACGCATCCGCTGCTTGACCGTCTCCAGTTGCGATACATTATCCTGAATCAGACGGTCCAAGTGTTCCTTACGTTCGTTTGTTTGCTGGTGATCCTTGACAAGCTTCTCCAATCGTTTCATGTTTTCATCAACTGATTTGCTAGTCGATTCCCCATCGCTTCCTTGAAAAAACGTCTGCATATTCTTCGCAAATTGGTCCATTTCTTGCTCTATCGTTGCTTGTTTTTCGGCGATTTGTTTGATTTCTCTATATACGCTCAGCGCACTTCGCAATGCATGATAAAGCGGTGTCCAATATGCTAAATCTACTTCCCGCAAAAATGGATAGATCGCATATTGCTGCTCGATTTGCTGCTGTAAACGTTCCTGTTTCACCTCCAACGTGTTCTTGCGTTCGGCTAACGTTAACCATTGCACATTGGCTGTTTTAAGCTGATCCTTAATAGCAGAAAGTTCTGCTTCATGACGCTCATTTTTTGCCAATAAATCCTTTGCCTCCATCCATGCTTGTTCGGTGACATACAGTGGCGCCTGTTCCTCATGTTCAAACAATTGCTCCATATCCCTCAGCGATCGTTTCATCCATCCCCAGCATCCGATCCCGATAACTAGTATCACGACAATGGTGATCCATACATTGGTTCTATCAAACACCCACAATCCACCAAGACAGATCAAGGCTGCGAAGAAACTTCCAATCAATACCTGTTTTGCCGACTTTTCCTTTTTCTGTTTCAATTGCTGCCATTGTTTTGAACCTGTTTGATGTTGATTTTCGGATTGCAACTGTTGTTGATAGGTTTGTACCGTCTGTCTTAACTCCTCGACACGTGAACCGGATAAAACCTGCGTCTGTAATGTTTCTTGATGCTCGAGTAGATCCTGTTGCTGACGTTTGGCTATCCGTTCTTCCTGTTCAAATTGTTCCCATTCCAGTGCGATTTGATTACTATTTTGCACAAGTTTATTCCAAGTATCTTCTGTATGAAAGGATAAAGACAGCATCGCTAAATCATCAGTCGTGATTCCAATGTTTAATTGATCCAATGATGCTGTTAGTTGTGCTTCTTTTTGCTGTTTCTTCTCCAGAAGTTTCTGTTGATCGCGTTCTTTTTCCAAATAATTCGTTGCTTGTTTCAACAGTTCACACGCTTGTTCATAAACCGCATCACTAACTTGATCGGCCATTAATTGTTTTTTATTGGCACGGTATGTTTCCAAGTTATCCATTATAACGGCGTGTTCACTTTGTATTGGCAAAAGCGCATCCTTTATCTGTTGAAACCGATTTACTCCATCTTCCGGAAAAGAAATCGATGTTGGCAGTGCTTCTAATTGTTTCTTATAAAAGCGATATTGCTGGATGAGTGGTAATGCCTGCATTTGTTTATCACAGAAAGAAAGCAACTGTTTTTCCTGTTGTAAATTTTGTTTTAACTGATTGATCTCGGTTTCCAATTGATCAATCATGTCCTTTCGTTCGCGATAACTTGCCTCCTCCTGATCCGCCTGCTGTAATGATGTCCGCAATTCGTTTAACAAGGCCAGCTGTTCATTGATCACCGGCTTTTTTCCATACGGTTTAAACAACGCTGCCATTTGTGCATCTAGTTGCTTTTCTACCTTCTGAATGTTTTTTGCCCCAGTCATTCCGATACTCAATAACACATCACCAAGGTCCTCTTCCTTCATTTCCCGAAGCCCCGCCAAATCATTAGCAGAAAACGAAAAAATCGCCTGATAGGTCTGGAGGGTCATACCATTTAGTCGTTTATAAAGCCATGCTTCATCCTTGAATTGCCCATCACTCGTATAACATACAGCTGCTCCGTTCCTCTTGGCATCATAGCGTTCAACTGTATACTCCCCTATTTCCGGATCATATAAAGTTAATCGTCCCCCCATTTTTGCCCCTGTTTTCGGGTGGAACAGCTCTCGTTTCTTTGGGGACAAACCAAATAACATAAACAAAATAAATTGATAGAGCGTTGATTTGCCCGATTCATTTTCCCCGTACAAGCATGTCAGGTTAGCCGATGAAAAATCAATTGTTTCATCATACCATTTGCCAAATCCGTCAATTGTTGCCTGTACGATTCTCACGATGGGTCGCCTCCCTGATTTAACAGTTCCTGAAGAAGATATTGCTGCGCTTTTTGCTTAATTAATTCTTCCTCATCATTTGCTAGATGAGGTAAGTATTTTCGTGCCTGTCGATGCTGATATAATTCACTGATAAACGGCTTAATGGATGTATTCTCCGCATGTCTGACAAGTTCACCGAAAAAGTGCTCCCCTTGAGCGAGCATTTCCTCTGATGGCTTGACGACCTGTTCTAGTTGATGCTGATAAATGTATACCCAATTCACCTGCTGAAGGAAAGACTCATTGACCAGTTCTAAACAATCACTAATGATTCCATCTGTTTCCCATTTCTGGTGTTCCTGTGATGAACTTGTTAGCACAAGCGAAATGAGTTGCCGCCCTTTATTGCGTTTGTCTGTTACTGTGTTTTCGATAACAGATGTCAACTGCTCAGCTTGCTTACAAGAGCTGATATCAAGTGTTACGGTATGAAACTGAATCGACTGTAATGGAATAAATGATGACTGGATACCAGTTTGCGTCAATTCCGTATAGTAACACCCTTTTTCCCCTGCCTCTTTCCGGTGACGGCCTTGGGTATTGCCTGGATAAATGATTGGCGGGTTCTCCGCAAGTGTTTCCCGTTGATGAATATGTCCCAATGCCCAATAATCAAACGGCTGTTGTTTTAGATCGGCCAAAGCAAACGGGGCATACGTGTCATGCTCCGTGTTACGATGTAAACTGCCGTGTAACATCGCAATATGAAACGGAACGTCGTTATGATGAATCACGAATTCTTGCGCTTTATTTGTAAGTACTGCCTGATTTTCATAACTAAACCCGTAAATTGCAGCAAGCTTTTCCCCATCCTTTTCGTAAATAAACGAGCGTACCGTTTCATCCGGAAAAATAAACACATTATCCGGGTAGGTAATCGGATAGCGGTTCCCGTTGATATAGTCATGATTCCCGTATGATATAAAAACCGAAATATGATGATGATTCAGTTTCACAAATAAATCTCTTAGTTTAATTTGCGCCTTCAGACTTGGCCGCTCATTATCAAATAAATCACCAACAAGCAAAATAAGATCAACCTGCTTATCAATTGCAGTTTCCACGAGCCGGTTCAGCGCCATAAATGTACTTTCTTGAATTTCTTTAAAAATAGCTTCCGGAACACGGGCTAACCCCTTAAATGGGGTATCCAAATGCAGGTCAGCCGCATGCAAAAAAGAAATTTGCTTCTGTTCGGGCAACGTCACCACCACCTTTACCCTTATCTTACCAAAGGCTATTGTAGCATGCACGTTCGAAAATATGACAAATTAATGTTGGCCTTAACCAAAATCTATGGTTGACAGATTAGATGTAATTTTGATACAGGCGACCGCTACGGAAAAACACTACGCTTTCCGTGGGCTTGTCCTCAGCCTCCTTGCCCTGGCAAAGGGTATGCCGATGTTGGCCGCAAAGGCCGTTTTTAGTCGGCCTTCCTTAACACCGCACTTTTTCTGCGGGGTCTTCACACTGCGCATTCCCACAGGAGTCTCCGTGTTTTTCCTCCGCTAGCTAGTTTATCATCACCATTTCTATTCATTATTTTCAACCATAGATTTTGGTGCTGTCATTAATTTTTTGGGTTGATATTTCTACAGATTTGGCCGCATATTAAAAGACCACACCCAGGTGGCCTTTATTTCTATAATCATCTATTCTTTTTTCGACAATTTTAATGCCTTTTTCAAATCTTTTAACGAGCCGGCATTGCCATACATCAGTACACCGCCCTTATAAATCCTGGCGCCAATGATTGCAAACAGCACAATCGTCGCTACTAAGATACCGATCGACAAAGCAACCTGCCAAATCGGAACATCGACCATGCCGACCCTGAGAAACATCAACATCGGACTGAAAAATGGAATATACGAACTGATTTTTACAAAACTGGATTCTGGAACACCTAACCCAAACATGGCAATCATAAAAGCAGCGATAACCAGAAACATCATGGGCATCATTAGCTGCTGGACATCTTCTATTCTGCTAACCAATGATCCTAACATAGCTGCCAGTGTTGCATAAAGCAAATAACCAAGGATAAAAAAGACAACCGCGTAAACAAACAGGGAAAGGGACGCACCCCCAATACCAAAGTACGTAAAAATTTCACTGGTCATGTCATCCTGTTTAGCGGAAACCATCAGATAACCCGCTCCAATAATCACAACAATTTGCGTGATCCCGACCAAAGCAATACCAAAAATCTTTGCAAACATCTGTGTGACCGGTGACACGCTGGAGATCAATATTTCCATTACCCGTGAAGACTTTTCCGTGGCGACATCCTGGGCAATCATTTGTCCGTAAATCAACACCGTCATATATAATAAAAATAGCATGACATAAACAATACCTCGTGCTTGATTAAGCTCCTCATCGGTTTTTGCACTTTTATCCAAGGAAACCGTATGAAAGTCTACCGGTGCATAAATGTCAGCCAATGTTCCCTGATCAATTCCTGCCTGTTGCGTTGCCATGGAGATTTTCAACTGCTGTAATTGCTGTTCCATCGTCATTTGTCGCTCAGAATCAGTGATCGTATTGGCGAAATACGTTGCTTCAGGTAATTTATTTTCATTCATAGACAAGACAACTAAAGCCTGATAATCCTCATCTGTAACGGCCTGTTTCCCTTCTTCCTCCGTACCATCAAAAGCAACCAGTTGGAAATCATCATCTGCACTTTTTACACTTTTCTGAAATGGCTTAAATAGTTCCCCAGATTCATCAATCACCGCGACTTTGTTATCCTCATCACCTGAAAACAAATTAATAATCGTTTGGATATTGGCAATGGCAAAAATGATTACTAACGAAATAAGCGTCGTAATCAAGAACGATTTAGCCTTAACCCTTGTCAAAAATGTATGTGACAAAATAATCCAAAATTTATTCATAGGCGTCACCTACCTTCTCAATAAAAATATCATTCAATGATGGCTCTTCTAATTCAAACCTGCGAACAAAACCCTTACCCTGCAATTCCTGAAAAATCTCCTGTGATACTGCTTCATTTTCAATCTGCAAACTGCAACCTTCTGTTAATGACTTGTATTGGACAACCCCATGATGATCCCGCAAAAATTCCAATGATGCATCCGCATGGATTAATAGATTTTTCTTGCCAAATGATCGTTTAATATCTCGCAGGCGTCCCTCAACAACCTGGTGTCCTTTATGCAAAATACACAAATGCTCGCAAAGTTCTTCCACATGTTCCATCCGATGTGATGAAAATACGATGGAAGTCCCTTGCTCCTTTAGTTCAACAACCGCTTCTTTCAACATTTCTACATTGACCGGATCCAGTCCGGAAAATGGTTCATCCAGAATCAACAATTTCGGCTGATGAATCACGGCGGAGATAAATTGAATTTTTTGCTGGTTCCCCTTGGATAATTCCTCTACCTTTTTATCCAGATATTCCGGTACCTTTAATCGATCAAGCCATCCTGTTAGTTCGGTCAAAGCATCATGTTTGCTCATCCCCCGCAATTTTGCCCAATAAATAATTTGCTCACGAACCTTTAGCTTGGGATACAGCCCCCGTTCCTCTGGTAAATAACCGATTAAATGGCTTTTGTTATAACCGATTGAGTCTCCATTCCAAGTGATTGATCCTTGTGTTACATCCAACAATCCAAGGATCATCCGGAATGTGGTTGTTTTTCCTGCGCCATTCCCACCAAGAAACCCGTACATCTCTTTTTCCGGAATTTCCAGTGATAAATGATCAACAGCTGTGTGCTTGTCAAACCGTTTGGTCACATTTTGTAACGATAATGTCATCAGACCCTCTCCTCTCTCCCGTTTATGTTACGTTATTAATTAGCTAATGGTTTCATTTATTTTTAATGCTTCCTGCTGGCATAGTAATCCCATTTTACCATGCTTTTTGGCTTTGATTGCAGGATTTTTTACGGGTGGTGTCGAATAGTATGAAATTAGGAAGAAATATTTCGGGAGGTAAAATAAATGCGGACATACGTATTAACTGTTTTTGAAAAGAATGGAAATAAATTACTTGATGAGTCATTTTCGGCGGAGAATGATACTGAAGCTAAAAAAGTGGGTCAAGCACGGCTGGAAGACGAGGGCTATACTGAATATACCCACCGCTGCGTCTCACCAGAAGCAAAGCTGCTATTGTTTCACCGATGAGAAAAGGGACGTTTTCCTGCTCGGGGACAGGGAGAGGTTAATGAAACATCCAGACGATATGTACAGTTCAATTCATTTTTCCGCACACTCGATCGATTTTGTACCCGCAAGATCAACTTTCCGTCCGGTTCGATCAACTTTTATGGGCACTTGATCAACTTTTCGCCTAGTTCGATCAACTTTCACGCTTTATTGATCAACTTTGTTCCCGACCTGATCAATTTTTGCCTAACTGACGGACATGCACTTTTTCAAAGGACTCAAGCAGGTACAACAGCCCGTTTATGAATTTCAAAGACCTTCATACGATCGTACCGAACATAAAAAGACCCGGAAAAACTCCGGGTCCCATTTATGTATACTTTTACTGTTGCTGCTCTTCCGGATTACCGTAAAGTTCTTCCAATGGCTTAGTAATAATCCGGCTCACATCATTGATTACCAAATTTAACCGCTGTTCTTGTTCCATTAGTTTGGAAATGGCATCATGCTGTTGAACAAGCTCTACAATATTACGGGCCTTCTCCACTTCCTCCTCGGAAATATCTTCACCCTTCATTTGCTTTTCCTGTAATTCCATTTGGGTATCACGGAAATTATCAAACATTTGCTTTGCTGATGGGTCGTTCATCACTAGCTCATAGGCATCTTTCAAGTGATTGAATTCTTCACTTTCCCGTATGGCTTTTTCCAAATCATATGCACGATCGTAAATGTTTGGCACGATCATTCCTCCTCAATTTTCAGCTAAAACAACTATAACAGAGGAGCGACCTCATGTATACCATTTTAAAAAATTGATCAAGCCAAATATCGGCGGAATCATGCTATAATGAATGTAATGTTATCCATCAAAACGAGCACAATTGTAATCGAATCATATTAAAAAGGATTTTGCACATGATCACAACACTACAAGCCATATTTCCATCATGTATTTTTATGAAAGATGCCAAACACATCACAAAAACGGACTATCAATGGTTCATAACTGAAAACAATGAACTGATCGGTATCAAAAAGGATGAATTAACGGATAAAGATCACACATTATTGTCCGCTTTTTTAACACCTTATCATGTAGAACTGCCATCGATGACCGATGACGAACGATGGTGGACACAGCTGGTGCAACATGGAGAAATTCCCATCAACCGTCCTATAGACAAATATCGGTTTGTCTTTTTTTCCTTCCCCATCAATCAGCTGGAGCCTGACGCATTTAAAGAAGCAATTCGGGATATTTTTACAACCAGGATCTCTATTCTATGGGAGAACAACCATACAGGAATAATTGTGGAAGAAACTGACGAAAGCCTTTCCTATGAGCAAATTGTCGATGTACTAATAAGCGATTTATATGTCAATATTAAATTTTACGTTGGACCGTACCTGTATGATATAAAAAAGGCAAAACCATATTATCAGCAGCTGTTACACGATGCGCCAACCGTCTTTCACTACTCGACAGATAAGGTGGTGTCCTATATCACGGCGATTCCGTATTTGCTTATTGACCAAGCAAATGATACTTTCCTTCACTATGTTCCCGAGATTGTTTTCCATGACGTATTAGCTGATAAAGAGCTGCTGGAAACAGTCGAAACATTCATTCAGCATAATTTGAACATCTCGGTAACAGCAAAAGAATTGTATATGCACCGGAACAGTCTCCAATACCGAATTGATAAATTTATTGAAAAAACCGGGATTGATATCAGGCAGTTTCAAGCAGCTATGACCGTACAATTCGCCTTACTAATAAAAAAGCAGCTGGATTTGTAAACGTGCACAAAATAACGAAAGATCTTCGGGCATGTTTACTATTTCCCCTTTTCAAACTTTTTTATACAATAGATGTATGAAAGGGATTACATGGAGGAGATATGAAAAATGGCTGAATTACGTTTGGATCACATTCAAAAATCATATGACAAGAAATCGATTGCGGTGGATGACTTTAACCTACATATACAAGATAAGGAATTTATTGTATTTGTTGGTCCTTCTGGCTGCGGGAAGTCCACCACATTGCGAATGATTGCCGGACTTGAGGAAATAACGGACGGGGAACTTTATATTGATGATAGAAAAATGAATGATGTTGCACCAAAAGACCGTGATATTGCCATGGTTTTCCAAAACTATGCTCTATATCCACACATGAATGTTTACGATAACATGGCGTTTGGTTTGAAATTACGGAAATTTAAAAAGGATGAAATTAAAAAACGGGTGGAAAATGCAGCGAAAATTTTGGGATTAGAGGCGTATTTGGATCGGAAACCAAAAGCACTTTCCGGTGGTCAGCGGCAGCGGGTTGCCTTGGGCCGGGCAATTGTTCGTGATGCCAAAGTATTTTTAATGGACGAGCCACTATCCAACCTGGATGCCAAGCTTCGCGTCCAAATGCGTGCGGAAATTCAAAAACTGCACCAGCGTCTGCAAACAACGACCATCTACGTAACCCACGACCAAACTGAGGCGATGACGATGGCAACCAGACTAGTCGTCATGAAAGATGGGATTATCCAACAGGTTGGTGCACCGAAAGAAGTATATGATAAACCGGAGAACATGTTTGTTGGCGGATTTATTGGTTCGCCATCCATGAACTTCCTTTCTGGAAAATTGGTGGACGGATCCTTTCAAATAGGTGATGTAAGCGTAAAAGTGCCAGAGGGTAAAATGAAAATATTACGTGAACAAGGATATGTGAACAAGGATGTAGTCCTGGGTATTCGTCCCGAGGATATTCATGACGAACCCGTATTCATCGATTCCACACCAGACACAAAAATCACCGCCACAATTGATGTCGCCGAATTGATGGGGGCAGAATCCTACCTTTATTCCAAGGTGAATGAACAGGATTTTGTTGCCAGGGTCGATTCCCGATCGGACATAACCGGTGGCGAGCAGGTCGACTTAGCCTTTGATATGAATAAGGTCCACTTTTTTGACACAGATACAGAGCTGCGCATTCATTAAGTTTTGTTTATATGTATAGAAAAATAAAATATGGAAAAGTTTAAAGGGATGTCTGTTAATAGACATCCCTTTTTATATTAGGTGAGACCATACTCACCAAAGCCATCATTATTTGTTATTGTCGTCCATGCATTTGTTGTTGTGCAGCTGTTACAAGACGCTTAGTGATTTCTCCACCAACGGAACCGTTAGCACGAGAAGTTGTATCAGCGCCAAGGTTAACACCAAATTCTTGTGCAATTTCAGTCTTCATTTGGTCAAGTGCTTGTTGTACGCCAGGTACGACTAATTGGTTTGAGTTGTTGTTAGCCATGTCTATCACCTCCTGTAATCATATTGTCTGCACTTCGGGGAAACTTATCACAGATTTGGACTGGTAAATTGTGTTTTATACCGGGCAGGATTTGGTATATTCATGCACTAAAAAGACGAATCCGCCGTAAAGGTTGGGCAAATCGCCGTATATCTCGTTAAATTCGCCGTATAACATGCCGAATCCGCCGTATAACATACAAAAATTACCGTAAAAAACCACCAAACCCCGTCGTTAAATTTCGCTATTGGCATAGTCGGAACAAATACTGCTGGTGTTGCAGTATTTTAACGTAAGCCTTCCCAGCAAAAAAGCCCATTCATAACGAATGAGCTTTTCTCAAATCTTATTTCGGATGGGTCATTTCTTTTGGATTGACATATTCATCGAATTGTTCTGGTGTTAACAGACCCAGTTTGACCGCTGTATCTTTTAATGTTGCATTATCGGCAAATGCCTGTTTGGCAATCTTTGCTGCATTTTCGTAACCAATATGCGGGTTCAATGCAGTAACAAGCATAAGCGAATCAGTTAAATATTTATCGATTTGTTCCTGATTTGGTTCGATTCCACGTACACAACGCTCTTCAAAGGAAAGCATCGAATCTGCCAGTAATTGACTGGATTGCAAGAAATTATAGGCAATAACCGGTTTGAATACATTCAATTCAAAGTTGCCCTGACTTGCGGCAAATCCGATCGTCGCATCATTTCCCATCACTTGCGCCGCGACCATGGTTACTGCTTCACATTGGGTCGGATTCACTTTACCAGGCATAATCGAGCTGCCCGGCTCATTGGCTGGAATGGTCAACTCACCAATGCCACAGCGCGGTCCACTTGCCAGCCAGCGAACATCGTTAGCAATTTTCATCAAGTCAGCTGCCAGTCCTTTTAATGCTCCATGTGCATAAACAGATTCATCGTGACTTGTTAACGCATGAAATTTATTCGATGCAGAAATAAAATCCTTCCCTGTTTCCTCGTTAATAGCCTGACATACCTTTTCAGAAAAATCAGGATGGGCATTCAATCCAGTACCAACCGCTGTTCCGCCAATAGCCAATTCTTTCAAATGATGCAAGCTTTCATGGATCATCACTTCTGATTTTTCAAGCATCCGATGCCAGCCACTAATTTCCTGTCCTAAAGTCAATGGTGTGGCATCTTGCAAATGGGTACGTCCTATTTTCACTATATCTTGAAACTCGTCCATTTTTTCTTTTAGCGTATTCTTTAACTGCTTCAATGCCGGAAGTACAACGTCTTCTAGTTTTAACACATCAGCAATATGCATCGCGGTTGGATACGTATCATTCGAACTTTGTGACTTATTGACATCATCATTCGGATGCAAGGTTAATTCGCTGCCTTGTTCGTTTAACCATTTCGTCCCTACATGTGCAATAACCTCATTGACATTCATATTGGACTGTGTTCCACTTCCCGTTTGCCAAACAACTAATGGAAAATGCTCGTCCAGTTTGCCTGCAACAATTTGGTCAGCAGCATGAGCAATTGCTTCTGCTTTTTGCTTTTCCAATAAACCTAACTCGCTATTTGCTTTTGCTGCACTTTTTTTCAATATCGCAAATGCCCGTACAACTTCCAATGGCATTTTTTGACCACCGATGGGAAAATTTTGTTTACTGCGCTGTGTTTGCGCACCCCAATATTTATCAGCAGGTACTTGAACTTCTCCTAATGTGTCTTTTTCAATACGATATTCCATCACTTGTTGCCTCCCCTATGTAAGCTATTTTCACCCACTTTTCATTTTAGTATAGCTTTGGTTGTAAAACAATTTTTTTGCCAATATCCTGCTGATTTGTCGGTATAGATGCAAAATTGTCTTAACTTTTCATTCCTTTTATCCAATATGTCTTTTATAATATATGTATACGTGATAAATAAATCTAAAGGATGAACTATCATGCCAAACATTTGGACACATATCGCATTCTGTAAAGATATGGTAAATGCGATGAATCATCCAAGTCGTTTTTTTACACACGAACAATATTTGAATTTAGGAGCTCAGGGACCAGATCCATTTTTTTACTATAATTTTTGGCCATGGATAAAAGATGAACCAGTTCATGATATCGGCACAGCATTACATACAAAACATTGTGGGGATTTTCTGATGGATTTAATAACCAAATCAGCTAGTTTGGATCCATCCATACAAGCCTATGTCTTTGGGTTTGTCACTCATCATATCCTTGACCGCAATGCCCATCCCTACATCCATTATCGCGCAGGCTATGAAGGTAATGACCATCAGCGGCTTGAGGTATTGATTGATACCTTGATGATGCAACACAAGTATCGAATGCAAACATGGAAAGTCCCAGTTTACAACGAAATTGATGTTGGGCGTAACTTAAATCCTGAACTTGTCAAGCTGTTGTATTCGATCATACAGGCCCACTATCCTGATATTAACCCACAAAGTTCAGCATATATTCAAAAAGCTTACCAGGATATGAAATTAGCCTTGCGAATATTGGCTGATCCACACGGATGGAAAAATAAATTATTGAAATCACTGGTCTCCGCCTATTCCCACCAGCCGATCAAAACGGATATCGATTATCTAAATCTAAAGCAAACGACCTGGTATCATCCAGCTACCCAAGAACCAAGCAACCAAACGTTTATGGATCTTTATGAAGCAGGACTTGCCGAGGCAATCGAAATAATGACCTTGATACTGGAGTACTGGCGGGGAGACGATGCGAATCATATCACGCAGCAAATTTCTGGGTTAATCGGCGATATTTCCTATGATACCGGGAAGCCATTGAAGTTTAATTTGGAGAATAAATATAGTGATCCGATTGTGTAGCATATAATAGCCGGATTAATATGAATGATATCCGGCCAATCATCATGGTTCTCCGCTAAATCCTTGGCTCCCATGTGTCAACTGCATGATCTTTTAAGAAATTGGGCTTAATCAGATACATTAACATAAGCTAAACTTACTTTGCTTTGGCCCCTGCCTCTTCTACCCCTTTATCAATATCCACAAACCGCAGCATGATAATGCCAATGATAAAAAACAAGGCAACTGAAATGATTCCAAAGCGGCTGGATCCGGTTAGCTGTCCGACCAAGGCAAACAGAAATGGACCGAAAACCGCCGAAAACTTGGATGATATCCCATAAAAGCCAAAGAACTCCGCACGTTTATGGACTGGAACCATGCGTCCGTATATCGACCGGCTCAATGATTGCGCCCCACCTTGCACAATACCAACCGCGATTGCCAGCAAATAAAAATGCAATGCAGACGACATCGCATAACCTAATAGTACGATCCCCAAGTATGTATAAAGCGTGATATACAGTGTTTTCTTAGCAGTAATTTTTTGTGCAAGCCAACCAAAGAAAAACGTACAGGGAATCCCCACAAATTGCGTAATTAACAATGCAGCAATTAACGCATTGGAATCAATCCCAATATCCCGGCCATAAATGGTGGCCATGCGAACAATCGTCGAAATGCCATCATTGTAAACCCAGAAAGCGAATAAAAAAATTAATAAGTGCTTATACTGTTTGATTTCCTTAAAGGTATTCGTTACCCTGGACAAACCAATATAAAAATAGGAGTGTTCCCGTTTGGCAGTCGTTTTCTTCTCTTCTTGCAAGTTTTTAAACAATGGCAGTGAAAAAATGAACCACCAAATCCCAACACTGGCAAAGGATAATTGACTTGCCATAGTAGCATTTGGTATACCAAACCATTCGTATTTTAAAATCATTAGAATATTAATCGCCAGTAATACTCCGCCACCGATATACCCGACAGCAAATCCGCCGGCCGAAACTTTATCAATCGATTTGTCATCCGCAATCTCCGGTAAGAATGCATCGTAAAAAATATTCCCGCCAGAAAAACCGATTGAACCCACAACGAACAGGATTGAAGCAAACAAGTAGTCACCTTCCCCGACAAACGCCAGCAAAATACTTGCCAGAACACCCATGTACGCGAAAAATCGCAGGAATTTCTTTTTAGCAGCGGAATAATCACTGATCGCTCCCAAAAACGGTGCCAAAATCGCGACAATCAACACAGCAATAGATTGCGAATATCCCCAGTAACTTGTTGCCAATGATTTATCAATTCCAACTGCCGCAACATCATAATAAAATACCGGCAACACCGCAGCGATAATCGTTGTCGCAAAGGCAGAATTACCAAAGTCATACATCATCCAGCTCATAATTGTTTTTTTATTTTTCATGCGTTGCCTCCCACTTCCACCATATGCATCTCAACAATCAATTTCATTTGAAAAAAGACCCCACCACATGAACGGTGAAGCCTTTTTTCTTAAGATTTATTCCCAAACAAACTGCTTATATTTCTCGCTTAATCGTAAAAATTCCACCTCATCACCATTGTCAATCGCTTGATTTATAGCCGCTTCCAAGTGTGCTTTGTTCCAGTTAAAGCACAATTCATCCAGCAGCATACGCGAGGCAAGCCTCAACTCGTATGGTATCTCCCGTTTGGCATGGATCATATCCCCCGTGTACCGAAAATACTTATACACTAATTTTTGCTTTTTCATGGAACATCTCTCCTTTGTTCCTTTTTTCTATTATCCTAAATCTTATGAATAATTGCAAGCAAAAATTTTTACTTTTTTGAATGACCACCGAATGAAGTTGGATACTAAAATAAACACCAACAGATATTGCGTGCACGAAACATCATTAGTTTTCAGCAATACATATAACCAGATGCTTGAATGTTTCTCTAGACCCACCACACACACCTTTGGTAGACTGTTTAAGGAAAAGCGGAGACGACCGTTTAGGGGCGTATGGCTGCTTTTAGATCAACTCAGATACAGCTAATTATGGAGGCAAGTTAAATGAATCGTGCAGACGACCTGAAAAAAGGTGAAAAAGGTGCTTGGATCAGCATCATTGCTTACCTTTTTTTAGCAACTGTAAAATTAGTCATCGCTTATATCGGACACTCTGAGGCATTACGCGCTGATGGATTAAACAACTCCACGGATGTTATTGCTTCTATAGCGGTTCTGGTTGGATTGAAAATTTCCAGAAAACCTCCCGATGAGGATCACCACTATGGGCATTACCGGGCAGAAACAGTTGCATCACTATTTGCCGCCTTTATTATGATCACGGTAGGTTTGCAAGTGCTTTATGGAACGCTAAAGAAATTGATTTCCAGCCAAACCCAGCAGCCAGATATGCTCACAGCCTGGACAGCTATTGGTGCTGCTGTTGTCATGTTTTTGGTGTACCGTTTTAATAAAAGCTTAGCCAAAAAAATCGAAAGCTCCTCCCTCAATGCGGCTGCGCAGGACAACCGATCTGATGCGCTTGTCAGTATTGGCGCATTCATTGGTATCATCGGTGCGCAATTCGGGTTATATTGGTTAGACCCGCTTGCCGGATTCATTGTTGGGATCATCATTTGTAAAACCGCGTGGGATATTTTCAAGGATTCTACTCTGACCCTGACTGATGGTTTTGATGAAAAACAATTAGAGAAGATAAAAGATAGTATTGCAAAGGTTTCCGAGGTAAAGGAAGTATATGATGTTAAAGGAAGAATTCACGGTAACCAGGCATTTATTGAAATTACAATCCTGGTTGATCCCCATTTAAATGTAAAAGAGAGTCATGACATCACTGTAAGGATTGAACAATTTTTAGCTAAAAAACATAACATTCCTTATGCTCATATCCATATTGAGCCTTATCCAAAACACCCAAATTAAGCATACAGTTCCTCTTTTGCAAGAGATCTGTATGCTTAGATTTAAATATTTTTCCAACTTTTTTCGTGAATGGTTGCAATTACTTCTGCATCTGTATAAACCGCTTTTCGTATGGAATACATCCAAATATCCCCCTATGACCGTCCCTCCCTTACATCACTGTTATTAGAAAGACTGCAAGAATAGCACCCAATACAACCAGGATAACGTTTAGCCCGATAAAAGCCAGAATAATCGCGACAATCCCGCCAATGATCCCGACATACGGTTCGCCAGACTTGACGGACATAATTCCCGGAAAGATTAATGCTCCCAACGCCGCAAAGGGAATCGCATTCAACCAACGATTGATCCAGTCCGGGAATTTAATTTTATCAACAATATAGACTGGAATCAGACGCGGAATCATGGTGACAAGCGACATACCGATGATAATAGCAAAAATCAAGATTCGCTCTCCCCTTTCAAAAGGTAAACACCAGTTAATCCGCCCAAAACGGTGCCAATCACAATTGCCCATCCTTCACTCATAAATGGACTGCACAATACATTAATCAGCATTGCAATAATCGCGATTAATCCGACCTTTAATTCCTTTTTTACCGATGGAACCAGCAATCCGATAAACATCGCATATAAAGCGATCCCCATGCTTTGGCTTAAAGTTTCCGGAATAATTTCGCCTAATACACCACCAAGTAATGAGCCGGCGACCCAAGAAAAATAGGCCGTTAATAGGAGTGCCAGATAAAAGAGGGCACCCTTATCCTCTCTTGCCTCTTTGGTATGTAATGATGATACGGCAAATGTTTCATCGGTCAATCCCAATGATAAAGGAACCTTCCAAGTTCGTCCAATGTCACGAAACCGATTCATAAACGATAGGCTCATCACAAATTGGCGAAAATTAAGGACAAAGGTTGCGACAATAATTTCTGCAGCACCCGCACCAACAGCAATCATATTGGCACCCATAAATTGACTGGCACCAGCGAAAACAAGTACACTCATCATTGTTAACTCTACAAGAGAAAGTCCGGCCTGTTTCGCCAACACGCCATATGCAATCGCGATTGGCAAGTAACCGAGCATGATTGGAAAGCCAACCGCAATCCCTCTCCGGACCATACGCATTGTTTGGGAAGAATCCTCTTCTTTTTTAACCGTATTTGTCATCATCTTCGCTATCCCCTTGCATTTAAAAATTGACGCTATTATACCTGATATTTGCAAATTTAAAAAGTATTTAACCCTATATTGACAATGGGTACGCTAACGATGTATATTCTAAATTACATCATTAAAATGACGATGAACTTTAGTAGTAAATAAATACGATTATCCGGGAATGCAAAGTAGAATTTTTCCGAGCAGTATAAAGGCGGACGAAAAGGTGGAAAACTTGGCGTTTAGCCTATTTTAAAGAGACGGGGCGGCTGGTGAAAGCCCCGGCAGGTTAAATTTGAAATACACATTCAATTAAAGTCGGAACCTTTATAAATGAGGTGGATGGTGACAATCAATCATCAAGCAGGGTGGTACCGCGGAGTTAAGCTTCGTCCCTATTATGGGGATGAGGCTTTTTTTATGGATAATTAACCAAAATTTGGAACATCAATGATAGATAGGAGGAAATGCCATGTTTCCAATTCGGCCAAAATATAACCCTTCCGTTGTGGAATCGATTATTTTCTTTGTACTCATCGTAGCTATGATTAGTTTTTTCATCATTAAGCTGGAAACATCGCCACATATCCCGATTACACTCGCCATCTTTTTGCTCATCGCCTATGGGCTGTTCCGGCAAATTTCATTTAAAGATCTGGAAGAAGGAATGATCTTCGGTGCAAAATCCGGCATGGGAGCCATTTTCTTATTCATGTTAATTGGTGTGCTCATCAGCAGCTGGATCATTAGCGGAACCATTCCAGCATTAATTAACATCGGTTTTCATGTTATTGGCGGGACATGGTTTTATGCCATTGTATTTGCAATCACATCCCTAGTCGGAGTCTCGCTTGGCAGTTCATTAACAACGTCAGCAACCATTGGCGTTGCCTTTATCGGCATGGGGAGTGCCCTTGATGCCTCCATGGCCATTACCGCCGGCGCTATTGTTTCCGGAGCGCTTTTCGGGGATAAGATGTCACCATTATCCGATACAACGAATTTGGCATCAACAATCGTGGAAGTTGACTTGTTTGATCATATTAAGCATATGTGTTTGACTACGATCCCGGCATTTATTATTTCATTTATTATCTTTGCTTTTCTTTCACCAAATGGATCCGTGCCATTAGAAAATATTATGCAATATCAACGTGCATTGGAAGCGTCACAATTAATTCATTGGACATCATGGCTGCCATTACTTGTTCTAGTCGTTTGTACCATTTTTAAAACGCCTGCATTTATTGCGCTCGGTTTAAGCAGCTCACTGGCAACACTGCTTGCGGGAATAACCAGTCATTTAACCTGGTCGGATATATGGAACACGTGGTTTAACGGTTATACCGCCAACACCAATTTCGAACCAATGAATGAATTGCTAACGCGGGGCGGCATCACGAGCATGTTGTCAACAGTATCGCTCGTTATATTAGCCTTAGGATTCGGGGGATTACTATTTGTAACAGGAATTATTCCATCCATCCTAAATGCGTTTAAAGAGAAACTGAGACGAGTCCGGACGATTATTATTTCCACCGCACTTACAGCAATTGGGGTCAATGTGTTTATTGGAGAGCAATATTTGTCTATTCTGCTAACTGGCGAAACGTATAAAGGTATTTACAACCGAGCGGAGCTGCCAAATAAAGTATTATCCCGGACACTGGAGGATGCCGGCACTGTCATTAATCCACTAGTTCCATGGAGTGTATGCGGTGTGTTTATAGCCGATGTACTGGATGTTCCCGTGTTAACTTACCTGCCATTTGCCTTCTTTTGTTTATTAAGCCCGATTATCACCGTCATTTTTGGTGGAAGAGGACAACAATCCGAATCACCGGGTAAGTAGCGCGTTACAAGCAAAAGCTGACGGCTCCACGCTCGTCAGCTCCCCAATATTTTATCCAATTTCTGTAAACCTTCTAACAACCTTGGGGAGGGGCGGCAATATAAAGATTCTTCCATTACATGAATGTTCCCTGTCTTAATCGCCTTCATCTCATTCCAGCCTGGTCGCTTTTTGACCAACTCCGGCCGCATTTTCTCTTCCTTGACCCCAACCCACACCATACAAACATGATCCGGGTCACGCTTTTTCACTTGATCCCAGGTTGTTTGGAAATTGGCAACATCCTCCGTGGCAAAAATATTACAGGCACCAGCAAGCTGACTGATTTCTGTTAGCCAGTTAGCTTTTCCTGGAGTGAATATCGGTTTCGGCCACCACTCCCAATATAATCTTGGGGTAGTTTGCCGCCTTTGTGCTCTTGTTCGATAACGGGCTATTTGCGATCGAAATGTATTGGCTTTGTCCTTGCCAAGATCCGGGTCACCCAATGCCTCTCCTACAGTCTGGATATCACGGGCAATCTCGTCAAGTGAGTTTGGATTAAGGATAATATGCGGGAGTCCGCGTTCTTTGAGTGCAGCAATATTTTTTTCCATGCCTGGTACACTCAATGAGGCCAATATTAGATCAGGTTTTAGCTCTGCTACTTTATCCATGTCAATCGATAAATCCGGGCCAAGTTTCGGTAGTTCCTCTACTTCTTTTGGCCAATCTGAAAAATTATCCACACCGACTAGTACATCCGTTTTCCCCAAATAAGCAACAATCTCCGTATTACTCGGGCAAATTGACACAACCCGCATGATGGCTCCTCCTTACATGGGTAAAGGCTATTTTACTCTCCCGAAAATCCCCATTTTTAATTGATTATGGCTTGCCGTATTACTTCCCCGGTTTTCAAGTAACTATTACACGTCGCGATTCTGTTCGGTCGTCACCAATGGACCATCCTTCGTAATCACGATGGTGTGCTCATATTGTGCTGAACGTCCTCCATCAACGGTTCTCGCTGTCCAGTTATTACTGTCCATTTTACTTTTCCATGTACCTTCATTGATCATCGGCTCAATTGTGATGACCATGCCTTCTTTTAAACGCAACCCTTTATTTGGCAGACCAAAATGCGGGATATGCGGCTCCTCGTGAATCGTTGGGCCAATGCCATGCCCGGTAAAGTCACGCACTACGGAAAATCCTTCCCCTTCTGCATAGGTTTGAATGGCGTGACCGATATCGCCAATCCGGTTACCTGCCTGGGCTTGCTCAATCCCTTTATAAAGCGATTGTTTCGTTACATCCAACAAATGCTTTCCAACCTGATCAATTTCCCCAACTGCATAGGTCCAAGCTGAATCGGCTAATCCCCCATTTAAGTTGACGACAATATCAATGGTGACAATATCGCCTTCTACCAATTTTTCATCATTGGGGAAACCATGGCAAATTTCATCATTAACAGAGGCACAGATAGCAAATGGATAGCCCTCAAAGCCTTTCTGTTCGGGGGTCGCCCCATGTTTTGCCAAAAACTCCTCAACAAATGTATCAATTTCCTTCGTAGTGATTCCTGGTTTAATCATTTGAGCAATTTCCTTATGACACTGCACCAATAAATCACCCGACTTCTGCATCATTTCAATCTCACGTTTACTTTTTCGTGTTATCATGCCGTTCTTCCTTTCAACCATTATCAGTTATATCTCACTGTAATTATAAGCACCCCTAATTTTAACACAGATTTATCTTAACATAGGAACAGATGAATCGAAAAATGAAGTGGGATGAGGAGACGGTTCCATTGTTCCACCAGAAATTGGGAATTGCTAATAATAAATCGTTGATATCCAAGCAAATGCAGAAATCCCCTCAGCAATCACCGCCCAAAACCAGAATCATCAACGTAACATGCAAAATTGAAAGTAAATCTATGCGTCCGCCCTCCCAAGTCCGTGATATTCACATACATTAAATAAAAGAGCGTGTTCAAAAGGAGGATAAAAAGGACTAGGGTTTTGGGTGAAGATCCCCTATTGGTGTCATTTTACCGGACTTTGAACATCCTCTAAAGGGGGTGAGATGATTGAGTGATGGTGCAGGCTATGGTGGTGGCTTTGCCTTTGTTGTCGTGTTATTTATTCTGCTAATTATTGTTGGTGCCAGCGGCTGGTGCGGAGGCTACCGCGGTGGTTATGGCTATGGTGGTGGCTGCGGCGGTTACCGTTGTGGTTGGTGCTAACCAATACTAAAATAAAGTTCTAATAAGGAGGTGACTATTTATGAACGGTGGATTTGCATTAATCGTCGTATTATTCATCTTATTGATTATCGTTGGTGCTGGTGGTTATGCTGGCGGTGGATACTATTAATCTATATACCTCTTATTTTCAAAGAATTACATGAGTATTTGATTTCAAGCAAAGTAGAGCATATTTTTATTCTTTCTTTTCTTTCAAAAAACGAACCCGTTATACCTAGGGTTCGTTTTTTAATGCTTGGCAAATTATTAAAAGTTATGACTAATTCGGTGATCTGAGGGTTCGTTCGGATGCAGTCCCCATCTTAAAAATAGTCTTTTACATCGTACACTTTTCCATTTACAATATTGGATTCGTCGGTCAAAATATCAACGAGCACGCCACCAACAGCATCTGTATCTTTTAGCAAATTTCGTTGTTTGTAGTTGCGGAATGTATCCACTTCAACGAAATCAGCAGCAGAACTAGCACGAATCTTTTCTTGCATTTGCGTATCCATGATTCCTGGGCTAAAGGCGATTACCTTGTTCCCGGTCCCCAATTGATCCTGTTCCACTGCAACTGTTCTTGTATACATATTGATCCCAGCCTTTGTACTGCAGTAGGCACTCCATCCATAATATGGTTTTTCTGCTGCACCGGATGTAACATTTACACCAATAAAACGCACATCTTCTTCTAATGCTTTTCTTATTAATGAATTCATTAAGACCATTGGCGCAATCGCATTTACCTGTACATGGTTTTGCAGTTCAAGATTGTTTATCTCCGTAGCTTGAGCAATAGGTTCTAGTACCGCGGCATTGTTTACCAAGTAAATAGTTGTCGGTTCTTCCTGAAACAAAAATGCATTCATTTGATCGATTGTCTGCTCCAGTATTTCTAAATTGCCTAAGTCACAGGATAAATGTTGGAATAATACATTATTTTGCTCGGCAAGTGTTGTCAATTTTTTATTGTTATTTCGGGAAATGCCTATCACATGTATACCGGATTCAATAAATAATTTGGCAACTGCTTCACCTAACCCCTGCGAAACCCCTGTTACGATTGCATACTTCACTATTCATCTCCCCATTTCATGTTTATATCTTTTTTGTAAAAAGTCCCCACCCAAATAATTGAACAAAGAAAAGTTTAATAGGTTTATGCAGCAATTGATTCCCCTTCAAACAAGGAAGCAATTGCCGTTTGATTAATGACGAATTTCGTCCCAATAATATGCCAAGGTTTCCATACCCTTGGTAAAGCTGTCAATTGGAAAGCTTTCATTTGGCGAATGTAGCCGGTCATCCGGGGTGCCAAATCCCAATAAGACAATTGGTATATTGTATAATGCTTCCATCCATTCAACCACTGGAATCGAGCCGCCCATTCGGACATAAACGATATCTTTACCGAATGCTTTGCTATAGCTTTTGGCAGCTTTTTGGATCAGTGGATGGTTCGGCTCCACTTGATATGCTTTTGCTGACAGCTTTTCTTTTTTCACCTCGACTGTAACGCCGGATGGTGCATGCTTTTTCACATGTTTATCAAGCAAATGTTGAATTCTTTCCGGATCTTGCCCAGGTACCAGACGACAGGTGATTTTAGCAGTCGCTGATGCAGGAATAATTGTCTTGGTTCCTTCTCCTTGATATCCACCGTAAATACCATTTATTTCAAATGTTGGTCGGCCCATTGTGTGTTCTTTTGCCGTGTACCCTTTTTCGGAAACGGTTTCAGGAACACCGGTGGATTCACGATAATCCTCACCCTCTACCTGGTCAATTAATTGTCGTTCCTCATTGGTCAGCGGCTCAACACCCTCATAAAAACCGTCCACTGTAATGACTTCATCTTCATTTTTCATCGATGCCAAAATATGACTAAGTGCCATGATTGGGTTTCGCACCGCCCCACCATACATACCGGAATGCAGGTCATGGTCTGGTCCATTTACGGTGATTTCGACACCAGTAAATCCTTTTAAACCGTAAAGGATCGTCGGCTGATTCTTGGCAACCATTCCCGAGTCGGAAATAACGACGAAATCTGCTTGGAACTGCTCTTTTTATCCTTTAATGTCTGATAAAGATTTTCACTACCGATTTCTTCTTCTCCTTCAATGCAGACCTTTACATTTAATGGAAGTTTTCCATCCGTCTTCATAAACGCCTCAAAGACGGCCAGATGCATAAAGACTTGTCCCTTATCATCACTTGACCCGCGGGCATACAGACGTCCATCGCGAATCTCCGGTTTGAACGGATCACTCTTCCATTGGTCGAGCGGATCAACTGGCTGTACATCGTAGTGGCCGTAGAATAAAACCGTTGGCGCGTCCGGACCTGCCTGATTGTATGCTGCATACACAAGTGGGTGTCCACCTGTTTCCTGTTGTTCAATGTTTTCAAAACCAATTTCTTGTAAATATGTCGTCAAAAAACTTGCTGCATCTTTAATGTCCTTTTTATGTATACTATCGGTGCTCACGCTTGGAATCGCTAAAAACTGGTTTAATTTTTCCAGCAGCTGATCGTGATGTTCCTCTAAATACTTGATTACCTGCTCACTCATCCTTTACCCTCCAATGCATTTTCACTTATTTTAGCATACCGAATCCTTCATAGCCAGCAGTAGACCAACACAAAAAACAGGACAAGGAGAAACCCTTGTCCCTATGCGAAAACCTGGTGCCATTCGTTGCGTGATTGGAGCATTTGCCGGGCAATTTCCTTGGCGTCTTCAAGGCTATGACTTGCGGCCCACCCGCACTGAACCTCATTACATGCAGGTACCTCTGCAGCCTCTAACACATCGTTTAATGTTTTTTCAATCGCGTCCAGTACCTCATCGTAATCATCGTTGTTAAAAACGGATAAATAAAAGCCTGTTTGGCAGCCCATTGGACCGATATCAAGCACATTATCCAGATGTTCCCGGATATTCTCGGCCATTAGGTGCTCTAATGAATGAAGCCCAGGCATATCCATATGTTCCTTATTTGGCTGCTTAAAACGAATATCATATTTATATATCTTGTCTCCATTGGCGCCCTCTGTTACACCAACCAAACGTACATATGGTGCCTTCACTTTAGTATGATCCAGGTTAAAGCTTTCCACGTTCATTTTTTCCGCCATATTATCCTCTCCCCTTTTGCTGATAAAGCTACCGTATGTATATGATAACGAAAAAAATCAACAAATAAAAGCACAGAAACCTGTACAAAAAAGTCACATCTAAAAATAGGACAAGGAGCCTGTCCCCCCTGTCCCATTGATTTTAGCGATTGTTATGTCCTTGTGGGAATACGCGTTGGATCATGTTACCAACTTGGTCGAAAAATCCGCGAACCGGTTTACCATTGTTTAAATCGTCAGCATAGTTGTCGGCAAGGTTAAGGAAATCCGGGTTTGTGGAAACATATACATTGTCAATATTGTTGTCCACATCTTTAACAATGTCACGGATTTGACGTTTTGTCTCATCTGTTAGTGCATCACCATTGTCCGCACGGTTGTTATTCGTTACACCATTGTTATCATTCATCGCGCCATTATTGTTATTGTTTACACCGTTATTGTTGTTAACACCAGTATTATTGTCGTTGACGCCATTATCGTTATTAACGTTGTCATTGTCATTGTTATTTTCATCTAGTCCCGCTGCAACATAGGCATTGTTTCTTGTTGTTACGACATAGGCACGATCGATTCCGGCCACTTCATCTGTAATACGGTCTGCCGCTTCTTTGGAAATATCATAACGATCGTTGTTATTGCCATTGTTATTACGGTCATTGACGTTGTTATTATTCAAATTACCACGGTCACGATCCGCATTTTGTGCATTTCTTAACGATTGACCATGGTTTTCATCGTTTGCATTGTTATTGTACCGTGTTGGTTGTGCACCGTCGTTATCCCCATTGTTGTCATTGTTTGCCCCGTTGTTTCCATTACCACATGCTGCAAGTGCGAACATTGCTGCAAATACAACACATAAAAGTTTGAACTTCATTTGCTCATTCCTCCTTACATATTTGCCCATAGTATGTTTCAAAAAAACGGGTTTATACCGGTTTCTGCTTCATCCTATTTTTGGCAAAGACACCAATTTTGTTTCAGACAATATATATATAAAATGGAGAAACTACAAATGACCCTTTAATTTATAAGGAGGGGAACATGATGGATATACCTGATTACGATAAGGCATTGTATTACTCACTATGGGGGCAATGGGACGACTTATTAGTGCTGATGGTACGTACACAAGATGATATGCTTTCGAAAAAAATCCAGCATTTTCTGCATGCGTATCATTACTCACTTGATCAAACAAAAATTCTCCAATTGCATGATGAATTACTTTACTATATTGATCATGCCATGAAACAAACACCAACTGCCGTCATGGAGGTTTAAAGATAGGGACATGGGGATACAGGTTCGTTCGACATTGCAATAAGAGGCAGTGCTCCAAGTCGAACATCCCCTTCATTGTCCCACAATATTACATGAAAATAAAAGGTGGGACAAAGAGCCTTGTCCCAGATACATTATTGATAAAAAGAATGGATAATTGCTTGTTCATTAGGTTTTAGCTTTTCTATTTCTTTCCTTACCTTCGTGGAACCTTCTTCAAACTTTTTTGCCATCACCTCATTCATGGCTCTATCCTGTTGTTTGGCTGTTCTTCTAATTTCTTCGGGCACACGAAAGGAAACAATCTTCCAATCACCATGTTGACCACGGAAATATTGTTCCAATTTATTCAACACGGGAACCTTACAGCTTTTTACATAACTAACACCAACTATGACTTTTTTACCATGTGTCATCAAGCCCGACTGTTCGCTTTTTACCATTATACGTGAAACGGTTCGATCCAATGGTTCATTTTTATAATTGGATAATTGATCCATAAGTACATTTGCATCATCGTTTAACGGCTTAATGGAGCGGACATGCATCTGTTCATCGATTTCCAATTCCACACTTGGGTTTATATCAATATTTACGTAGGCATATGTTCGCTTATTGCTGGATATTACATAAAGTGGAAACGCAAACAGAAGTAAAAAGAAAGCCATGGCAATAAATCGAAATGCGTTTTTTACTGTTTGCCCGGGGTAAAAAGAGAATAAATAGCGTCCTTTCCTTTCCAGCATTTCAACGGAAACTTCAGTGCCAATCGATGCAGTATCCCCAAGTGGCTTCGTTTTGAAAAACAGGCCATTGTCAGTCATTACAATCGTATATCGGCGGTGTTTCTCCATTACAATCCCTTTTCTCACCTACCCACCCCCTTGAGATAATCATTCAGATATACGAAATCATTACTAAGTACAATAAAAATAGCCAAAATATATTTCCTGTTTCGTTCCAATGTTTTTTTACTGACATCCACTTTTTTGACAAGTGCTTTGATGGGAAGTTTTTTCTTGCGTTCAACAAACGATCTTAATTCAGGATCATTAAACAAAACACGCGCTGTATGAACTGCGGAGTCTCTGGCATCACGGTGCTTTGGCGAGATCTCGGTTAACTCAGCCAGGGATAATTTATAGTCCTTTAATTTTTCCTTAAATTCGGCAATTTCTTCCCTTCGATGCCATGTATCCTGTTCTTGTTGATAAATTTCTTTGACCGCAACAATCTCGCTGTGGTTTTCCATTTGTTCCTCATCATAGCTCTCATCCAGCGATGCAGCAATGGGGTTCTTTTGGATAAAACGAATATAATCGATCACTTTACGTTTTACTACTAGTTTGGCAAAGGATAGAAAGGAACTCCCCCGGTCGGCAGAATAAGTTAAAATTGCCTCGTTAAATGCTGCTAAACCGATGCTGAATTCATCATCCTGTTTGGGATCAATATATCGTTTACAAACCTCTGAAACGCATTTGGCAATAAACGGCTGGTAGGTTCTCAATAAATTGTACTGTGCCCGTTCATCCCCCGCTTGGATGGAGGAAATTATTTCTTCCAGGGATTGGTCTTTATGTTTCAAACCGAAACACCCCCAGCCATTATAAGATACGATTGTTTGTCAACCTTTTTGGGTGTATTTATTAGGTATTTTTGTTTCATAACAACTCACCATCTTCAATATGATTAAATACAGGGTAGTCAAAATTCGCATTAAAACGACATTTTTTGACCATCCAGGAAAAATTTTTTAGTTTACTCATCAGGTCTACTGACTTTCAACATTGACCATCTTTTAATCGTCAACATATCTAATCCTACCGCAAGAAGACAAGCGTTGCTATCACAAAACATTTACAGTTCCTTTAAATATTGATTGCATACCCCAGGGCCATAGGGACGGTTCCTTTGTCCCACCATTTTTAACATGGAAGAAAAAGGTGGGAGAAGGTGCCTGTCCTCTTGTCCCACTACCCAGCCTGGCGTGTTCTTCCTTGTTGCATTTGATACATTTGATGGTATAGGCCTTTTTGTTGAATGAGTGTTTCATGATTTCCTTGTTCTACAATTTCACCATGCTCGAGTACAAATATTGCATCGGCCTGTTGAATTGTTGACAAGCGGTGCGCAATAACAAGTGTGGTACGCCCTTGCTTCAATACATCTAATGCTCGCTGGATCATATGCTCCGTTTCTGTATCAATATTGGCAGTCGCTTCATCGAGAATTAGTATGGCCGGATCAAATGCCAAGGCACGGGCAAAAGAGATCAGTTGCCGCTCCCCAAGTGAAAAAGTAGTCCCGCCCTCGGTGACCTTTTCATCGTACCTGTCAGGCAATTTCTCAATAAACCGGTTAGCCCCAACTGCCTGCAATGCCGCGATTGCCATTTCCCGGGTAATATTTGGGTCATTCATCGTAACATTGGAGATGACAGTCCCCGAAAACAGAAATGGATCCTGTAAGACGATGCCCATATGACTTCTCACCTGCTGTCGTGACAAGGCAACGGTTTTTTGTCCATCGATTGTAATCGTTCCATGCTGTGGGTCATAGAAGCGAAACAACAGATTCATAATCGAACTTTTGCCTGATCCGGTATGCCCGACAAAAGCAACGGTTTGCCCCGCCTTAACCGAAAAAGACATATCTTTGATGACATAATCCTTATCATCATAGGCAAATGACACATGGTTAAAATCGATATTCCCGCGATATTTGTCGATTTTTCGAACTTGCACATCCTCGCCTTGGTGATCCATTAAGGTAAATACACGATTGCCGGCTACCCTTGCCTGCTCAATCAGTGGTAACTGGTTGACAATATCCTCCAATGGTTCAAATAAGCGGTTGAGATAATCCACAAACGCATAGAGAACACCAATGGAAATAATGCTACCAGGCTCAAGCGAAAATGAGCCAAAATACCAGATAAAGCCAACAAAGGCCAGGTTCCGAAAAACTGTAACAAGATTATATGATGTTAGTGCGCTTAATTTAACCAATTTGCGTTGATACGTAAAATTGCGTTCATTTAATGTCTCAAATTCAGCTTTCGTTTGTTTTTCACGACGAAACGCCTGGATAATCGGCATTCCCTGAATTGCTTCATTAATATTTCCATTAATGGCACTGACCGTAGAGCGAATCACAGTATTATATTTGGTTCCAAAGTACTTATACACCTTCATCCAGCCCAGAATCAACGGAATAACAAGCAAACTGAATGCCGCCAATGTGACATCAAGTAGAAACAAAGCAATAAAAATACCTGCCATATAAATAATACTCGTTACTACAATCGATAACACACGTTCATATAAATCCCGAATGGCTTCCGTATCATTGGTAATTCTAGCGACAATTTTTCCTGCCGGCTGATCCACATAATAATTGATCGGAAGCCGCTGTGTATGGGCAAACACATCATTGCGCATTTTCTTAACAATTTGATTGGACACCTTCTGCAATAAGAAGGTCTGAAAAAATTGAAAAAACGCTGCGATCACCAGCAATGCTACATACAATCCCAGCAAGAACAGAATCGGACGTTGCTCCGGTTTAAAAAATGGATAAATCTCCGACAAGGAAAGCTTCTCAGCAGTATATGTCTGTGTATCATTTCCTTGTTTGATCAAAATCGTATTTCCATCAACAGATCGCTTACCGGATAATGGAAGGTCCCCATCCGCCAAATAATAACTGTTTCCAACCTGTAAAATGGTCTTTGTTTCCCCTGTTTGTTCTTGACCGGTAACCCGATCGGCGCGTTTATACTGTTGGTCATCAAAGGTAACGGTATTGCGATCGTGTTGGCTGTTCACCTGTATCCAGTTACCTTCCACCCCAAGAATATGATCATCAATTACTGTTTTGGCAATGAGTGGCCCGGCAAGTTCCAGGCACACAGCAATCATTAAGCAAACCAGGCCAATAATAATACTTTTTTTAAACTGTAACGCATAACCAACTAAACGTTTTTCGGTTGATTGTTTCATTAGGAGATCTCCTCCTTATCCTCCAATTGCTGTAGCTGATACTGTTGCATATACCAGCCACCTTGGTTCATCAGCACCTCATGTGTGCCTGCTTCGGTAATTTTTCCGTCGTCAAGCACAATAATATGATCGGCATGGGTGACCGCTGACAGCCTGTGCGCCGCGATAAAGGTTGTTTTGTTCCGGCGTTCATGACGTAAATGTTCCATGATTTTCGCCTCCGTTTTTCCATCGACTGCAGATAATGAATCATCAAGGATTAAAATTTCCGGATCCTTGATAAACGCCCTGGCTAAGGCCACACGCTGTTTTTGTCCGCCTGAAAGCGTAACACCGCTCTCACCAACCTGCGTATCCAATCCATTTGGCAGTTGTTTGATATCATCAAGGAAATGAGCCAAGTCCAGCGTCCGGTAAATTTCCTGATCCGTCGCGTCAGCTTTGCCAAATTGAATATTTTCCCGAATTGTTTTCGAAAACATGATTTGATCCTGTGGCACATAGCCAATCCAATCGCGAATTTGCCCAAGGCTTATATCTGATAATTCCACACCTGAAATGCGGATACTGCCAACAAGGCCCGGATACTGGCGAAGCATTAATTTAAACAAGGTTGTTTTACCAGCACCGGTTTTACCAACAATCCCGATGGTATCACCAGGGTTCACTTGCAAGTTCACATGGGTTAATTGATTGGATACCGCCCCAGGATAGGCAAAACAGACATCGGAAAATGTGATCGAATCAACCGTTTTCACCTGCCTTGGATGGGCACTATCTTGCACATCCGCTTCATAGCTCAACGTTTCCTGTACGCGATCCAATGAAGCATTTCCCCGCTGTAAAATATTAATTAATTCGCCAACCGCAAACATCGGCCAAATGAGCATACCAAGATAGACATTAAATGTAACCAAATCACCAAGTGTGATCCCGCTTTGGAACACTAGCAATGCCCCATAGCCAATCCCGATCGTATACGACAGCCCAACAAGAATTTTCATCGTTGGCTCGAATAAGGCATCAATTTTTACAACCTCGATATTTTTCCGATAGACATCCTCCGTCATCGCTTGAAATCGTACCTCTTCCTGTTTTTCCTGCACAAAAGCACGGATCACCCGCACCCCACGAACCGATTCCAAAACATCATTATTCATCTCGCCAAATGCAGCTTGTGCCTTCATAAAGCGAGCATGAATTGCTGCTCCATATTTATTCATCACGACTGCCATAATTGGTAATGGGATCAGCGCAGCAAGGGTTAATTTCCAACTGATGGTAAATCCCATCATGGCGATAATCATCAACATGAACATACTCGAATCGACCAGTGTCAACACACCAAATCCCGCCGTCAACTGAATGGCACGCAAATCATTCGTTGCACGGGCCATTAAATCACCAGTCCGGTATTTACCAAAAAAGGTTGGCGTCATATGCAAAAAGTGATCCATCAATTTACTCCTGGTCCACCGTTCTAAAATCGCCGCTCCGCTGAACAAGGTATAATCCCACAAAAACGAGATGGCATAATGAATAACCGCTAGCAGCAAATAACCGGCAACGATCATGGTTAATAATTTCATTGTCAGTGTTTCAAACTGGATTTTATCAATCGCGAAGCCAACTATTTTGGGCGGGATTAAGCCAATCGCACTGGCAATAATTAATACCGTTATTGCTAACACATACCGTTTCCAATAATACTTAAAAAACCATTTTAACTTGTTAAAAACCTGAAACATCTTCTCACCCTCTTCTTGCAAAAATCTGCTGACATACGCTTTGTTACGGTTTTTTTACATGGGCTAACATCTCCTGTTAATTTCATTATCGTCCGGGAGTTTCGACCAAATTGGTATGGATATCGACCAGTTTGGGGCACGTATCAACCGATTGAAGGTAGATATCGACCGCTCATGACTGGATATCAACCGGTCTCGCCAACATATCAACCGGATTAACGCTTTTATCAACCGGTTTGTTCAATTATCCCTAAACAAAAAAGCACACGTCGCCTATGACGCATGCTCTCGTAAAATAGAGTGTTCTTACCGACAAAAATTTCGTTAGCCGGGCGAATGAGCTGTTCTAAATCACAAAAAGGCCACAGACATATGTGACCTTTACCAAACAGATTTAGCTTATCATGTGAATCAGCTATTGCTGCCACTGACATCGTTTGAGGTCACACCATTTATAAAATTTTGCTTGTATAGTTGTTGCTTTTGCTGTCGTTGTAATTGGCGTTGCATGGTAATGACCTCCTCTCGTTATTTGACTCCCAGTAATTATAATATTACTAAAATTTAAAGTCAATGCCCTTTTTCTTCTTTTCCTCAAAATAGGTAAGTATTCCTGCAAAAAAAGAAGACAATGTCATATGGTCTTCTTTTTTACTTTTTCACTTGAGATATATCACTCATCATCCCGACATAATACTGCGGCTGTCCTTTGCTGTTATTTAACTGGCTTATGGTCAACCATCCGGGATAGATCTCACCGTTTTTCCGCTTATTCCAGATTTCTCCTTCCCAATAACCTTTTTCCCGCATGATCTCCCACATGTCTTGATAAAAAGTTTCATCATGCTTGCCCGATTTAAGTACACTCGGCGTTTTCCCTCTCACTTCTTCTTCCTTAAATCCAGTTATACGCGTAAACGCAGGGTTAACGTTTCGGATAACACCATGTTTGTTGGTGACCATGATGCCTTCCGCGGCTCCTTCAATAATTCGTCCCTCAATACTCAAGCGATCTTGATAATACATATAAATGACAATCACAAAACTGACCAGTGCAAATTCTGACAATGCCATAAAACCAATTGCATAGTGTCCGGTTAAATTGAAGACCGTTGTGAGTACAATTGGCGGAAAAAATCCCCCTAGTCCGCCCATTGCCGACACAATTCCGTTGACGATCCCGGCTTGTTTGGAAAAATGCAGTGGGACAAGCTTAAACACGGTACCATTTCCAATCCCGACAAAAACAGCAACCGATAACGTTCCAAACGTATAAAGGCCAATCGTTGGTGAAAAGGATAAGATAACACCTGATATACTGGTTCCCAAAAAGATAATCATCAAAATCACATACGGATTAAATTTATCGGCAAGCCAGCCACCTAATGGACGCAACAATGTCGCCAATACAATAAAGCCGGCTGTTCGAATCCCGGCATCAACCGGATCCAGTGAAAAGTGTGATGCCAAAAAGTTAGGCAAATAGACGGTAAAGGCAACAAAAGCACCGAACGTGATAAAATAGAAAAAACTTAAAAACCATAGTGTTTGATTGCGGTAAACACTTTTGATTTGCGCCACCATGGAAACCTTGACTTTTTTCTCCTTGCGATCGCCAATGAAAAAATTAATGACAATAAATGCAAGTAGCAAAACAAGATAAAAGCGAACCGTATTTTCCCAGCCATACGATTTTGCCAGCATCGGCGCAAAAAATGTACTGATTGCTGTTCCTGCGTTCCCTACCGCATAAATCCCGTTTACTAATCCATGTTTTTCTTTTGGATAATATTTCGGCAGTGAGGTTACCCCGATAGAAAACGTGGCACCACCAACCCCAAGGAAGAGTCCACTAATAATTAAATCGGTAAACGACTTGGCAATACTCATATAAAACACAGGAAACAAAAGGATAACAAAACTAATCATAAAAATTGTCCGGGCACCAAAGCGATTTGTATAAAATCCGATCGGAACCCTTAACACAGATCCAAGAATAACCGGAATCGCCGTAACAAGCGACATTTGCCCGGCTGTTAAATGAATTTCTTCGTTAATAATTGGCATCAACGAGGAAATCAGCACCCATACCATAAACCCAACGATCAAACTGACGGATTGCAGCGAGAGTTGTAGATTTGGCCGATTCATGCTCAACCATCCCTTCCAGATTTGGTTTTTAAACTGAATAAAATCCCTTCCTACCTTCATATCACTAGCTTATGACAAAACACATTCACCAACTGTGAAAAAAATCACATAAAGATCCAATCATTATGACACCTTTTTGACATTCTTCCGTTTCTCTCCCTTTGTTTTCTATTTCCTCCCTTCCGAACTTGGGGAGCACACTCTGCTTCTTTTTCGTGATGAAAGCACTATTCCCAAACATTTGGTCAACACTCTCAAGTGATAATTCAAGTGCTTGCTGTTTTTTCCGTTTGCCGCTGATCTTTTTCATTCGAGTCCCCTTATTCATTTACATATTTGCTGTTATACACAAATTACTTTGACAGATATAGTAATTTATTATATATTATACACAAGGAGGTGAGGATGTGGTTCAGTCAAAGCTATCCTCCGATCTGCTGCGCGGACACGCTGATACGATGATCTTAAAACTTTTGTTAAATGGAGATAAATATGGATACGAAATTAGTAAATTAATCCGGGCGAATTCAGGGGAACAATACGAATTAAAGGAAGCGACCATGTACTCCAGTTTGAAACGGCTTGAAAAAGAAGGCAACATCCGCTCCTATTGGGGGGACGCGACTCAAGGCGGACGAAGAAAATATTATACGATCACATTAAGCGGGAAAGAAACCTATAAACAAAATAAACAAAACTGGGAACAGGCAAAGAAGATTCTGGAACGCTTGTTATGAGAAATGAAGTACCCGAATGAAAAATGTTAAACAATAGAAAGGATAATGATCCATGATTGACCAAATAAAAGCGCATGTGCACAGCATTTTTATGCCCTATCAAAATGTAAAATCTGCCAAAGAACTGGAAGAAGAACTGTCGCAAAATCTCAAAGAAAAATATGATGATTACAAACAACAAGGATACAGTGATAAAGAAGCATACAGGTTAACCATCGACTCCATTGGTGAGGTATCGGAGTTGGTAGAATCCATTAATCTAAAACATAATGAATTAGAGCAAGCCGTACAGATGAATTTTTCCTGCCAACGTCTCCGGGATTCAGATTTCCGTTCGGTTTCGGTTCATGATGGTAAATTTAATGCCAGTGAGTTAAAAGGATCCGATTTCAGCCATTCTGACCTGACCAACAGTACGTTTAAAGGCAGTGATTTATACCAGTGCATTTTTGAAGATGTCAATTTAACCGGAACGCTATTTAAAGGCGCGAATTTGAAAGGGGCAACTTTCAAACATTGTATATATAATGGCACACACTTTAAAAATAGCAATTTGGAGGGATTAGTCTTTGATGGGGAAACCTTTCATCAAACGATATTTGAAGGATCCACGTTAAAGAAGGCATCATTTCGTAATGCAATATTGACAAGCGTTCAATTTCGCCAGTCAGATGTAAGGAAAACCGATTTTTCCGGGGCCAGGATGGATAAGTTAACCTACAACTTTTTACATGGAGCCAAGGTAGACTTAAGTAACGTTACGATTATATAAGGGGGTATATTTCATGAGTATCGCAACAGCTATCGTTATTTCGACGGCAATTGTTTGTGTAACAGGATTTATTACGGCTGTTACTTTAAAAGGCATGAGTATGGGTGACTGATTTAAACAAAAGCCAATGCTCACTTTAGGTTGAACATTGGCTTTTGCTCAAAATAGATCGGACAATTCAAAATAAACAGTCTGAAAGCTACGCCGCCTAGAACTTCTCGGTCCTTTTTATTCTCCTTTTTGAACACGCACTTGAAGCAATAAAGTAAAATATCCCGAAAAATTTAGCCAGTTAGACATCGCCTGTTCGCCTTCTTTCACCTCAATCGATCCTTGTTTGAAATAACCAATGGAATAACTCCCCGTTTTATACAACAGACTGGTCGAACAGCATCAAAACCTGCTATAGTTATATAGAAGAGATTTTTAAGAAGGAGTGGATTGGATGCAAATCGATGAGATACTCGCTTACAACCAAAAATTTGTAGAAGGAAAGGAATACGAGCCCTACAAAACCGATAATATTCCCAATAAACGCCTAGTTATTGTAACCTGCATGGACACACGACTTGTTGAATTGTTGCCAAAAGCATTAAATATTCATAATGGCGATGTAAAAATGCTTAAAAATGCCGGTGCAATTATTCGTAGCCCATTTGACAGTATCATGAAGGGTATCCTAGTCGCTATCTATGAACTAAAAGCAGAAGAAGTAATGGTCATTGGTCACCACGATTGCGGCATGTCCCACGTGGATACAGATGTATTAAAAAAATCCATGCTTGAAAAAGGTATTGCGGAAGATACACTAACAACACTCGAACATGCCGGCATTGATGTACATAAGGAATTCGAGGGATTTACAACTGTTGAAGATTCCGTCAAGCAAAGTGTTGATATTGTGCGCAATCACCCACTTCTGCCCCCAGCAATTAAGGTACATGGCTTGGTTATCGATCCGGCAACAGGAAAACTTGATCTTGTTACCAAAGCAGAATAAGTAGCACACCATTGAAAAAACTTTCCATGGATGGTTGGTATCAAATCGGCCATCTATGGAAAGTTTTTTTCTTGATTGTTTACGCCCCTTATAAAATAAGATAAAAAGCAACCACCGCAACTTCACTCTGTACAGACCATCTGGATATTTCAGTAATCTCAAACTACCACTCATGCTCCCGCTGACCCTCTACGCTATCTCTATAATAATTTCAGCGATTTTTCACATACTAGGTGTTATCAGTTTATCACTTATAAGCGGACTGTAATATTGTTCCAGGAGGTCCACATGAGAAGAAATCGTCAGCAGAAGAAAAACACAAACAGTTTCTTTCCGATCAAACTGGAAGAACTCGAGCAGATCATGCTCCAAAAATTTGAAAACAACGATGACTTATTATTTCGTACATATAATCAGGATAGTGGTAAAAAAGCAGCAGTGTTTTTTATCTCCTATCAAGTCGACTTGAACATCATTGGTCAGTTTATTCTTGATCCGCTGTTAAGCAGCAAAGAGGAATGGAGCAATGATTCTATTTTAGACGATATTCCCGAAAATACCGGACACACGGTGGATAAATTGGAGGACATTCTAAAAGGATTGCTGGTCGGAGAACTATTCATTTACGTGGAGGGGGAAGAAGAAGCGCTTGGTTATCTTGCCCTGAAAAAACAACAACGTCAGCTGGATAAAGCAGAAAATGAAACCGTTGTGATTGGACCACAAGTCGCTTTTACCGAGTCGCTTGTGACCAATCTTAACGTGGTTCGTTGGAGTATTCGCTCTACTGATCTCGTATTGGAACAGCTGATGATTGGTCATCGCTATCCACGGGAAATTCGGATTTGTTACATAAAATCCATTGCCAACGAGCAATTGGTCAACACGATGCGGCAACGTCTACAAGATTTGGATGTAGATGAAATAGAAGATAGCACTGTATTGCAACAGTATCTCAATGATTCATCCTCTACCGTCTTTCCCCAGTTCTATTCCACCGAACTTCCTGATCGTTTCAGCTATGCGATCAGACAGGGTCGGATTGGGGTATTGACGGAAAATAGTCCGACTGGGTTCATTGCGCCATCCACATTCTTGAGTTTTTTTGAGTCAACAGAAGACTTGTATATGCGTTGGAATATCGGCACTTTTTTATTGATTTTGCGCTTTTTCGCAATATTTCTTTCAGTTACGATGACGCCATTATATGTGGCTGCGGTGACCTATCATTACGAGATTATTCCTGTTGACGAGCTGATAACGATCGGCCAGTCACGGGCAGCTGTTCCTTTTCCACCAATCTGGGAAGCGATAATTCTGGAATTTTTGATTGAACTATTGCGTGAGGCTGGAGCCAGACTGCCGACCAAAGTAGGTCAGACGATTGGAATTGTTGGCGGGGTTATCATCGGACAGGCGGTTGTTCAGGCAGGATTAACCAGTAATATTTTAATCGTCGTTGTTGCATTAAGTGCACTATCCTCTTTTACGACACCAAGTTATTTGATGGGGACAGCGGTTCGAATCGTTCGTTTTCCGATGATCGTCCTGGCTGGATTATTTGGTCTTATTGGGATTATTTTTGGTGCATCGTTTTTAGTCATCCATTTGCTAAAACTAAAATCTTTAGGGATGCCGTATTTGACGCCCATCTATCCATTCCGCTGGGCCGACTTGAACAAATCACTGACTCGTGCTCCGCTCCAATACGAAAACAAGCGATTTTTCTCCATCAGACCGAAAAATTTGCTTCGTTATAAACGCAAAGAGTCCAAACGCAAACATGACATTGAAGATTAGGTGATAGGATGGATATTAATGTAAAAGTAAAAAATGACTTGCAGATTCGTGCATTCTATTTGTTCTTTATCGTTACAGGCACGCAAATAGGAGTCGGCATGATGGGGTATCCGATGTATGTTTACAATGAGGCAAAACAAGATTCATGGATATCCATTCTTATTGCCTATGTCTACCTAATGGTTGTTGTCTATGTCATGTACTTGATACTGAAGCAGTATAAAAACGCAGATATTTTGGGTATCCAGGTTGATGTATTTGGCAAATGGATCGGCAAATTATTGGGTACGATTTATATGATTCATTTTACCGTTGGCCTCATCACCGTGTTTGTCACTTATATTGAAGTTGTACAAATTTTTATTTTTCCACAACTGAGTTCGTTTGTGATGGGCGGACTGTTGCTTATTTTGATTATTTATGGTGCCTTGGGTGGGCTACGAGTCATTGTTGGGGTTGCATTTATATTCTTTTTTTTAACACAGTGGTTACTATTCTTGTTTTACGAGCCAATCATGAAAATGGAATTTAATAATTTCCAGCCTTATTTCGAAGCAACTATTCCTGAATTGCTTCAGGGGGCAAAAAAGACAACCTTTACCTTTGTCGGGTTTGAAATTCTCTTTTTTGTTTACCCATTTATCCAAAACAAACAAAAGGCCAAACGCCCAATCTTTTTGGGTATAACCTATACTGCTTTAATCGCTTTATTGCAGATGGTTATTGCAATTGGCTTTTTCAGTCCGGGACTGCTTGCGCAATTAGAATGGGCTGTATTGACCTTATTTAAAGGGTCGAAATTGCCATTTATCAATCGCATTGACTTTATTGTCATCGCCGAGTGGATTATGGTAATCGTACCGGTGATGCTGTTGTTAATCTGGATGATTACTTATGGGATGAAGCGATTATATAATATACCAAGGAAATTCACGCTTTTTACCGTTGCCCTTCTCCTCTTTATATCATGCGGGTTTATCTCGCGTCATACATATGTGATCAAATTGACCGATGCCTATTCCGTCATTAGCTTCTGGATCGTCTATGTTTACCCGTTTATTCTACTACCAATCGTATGGATAAAGAGACGCTGGGATAAAAAAAGAAAAGGTGGGGGTAAAAAATGAATCGGACATGTGTGATGATCTTGGCATTTCTCATTTTTCTTGCCGGTTGTGTGCCCACCAAAACAATTGAGGACTTGGGAATCATTAATAATTATGGGGTAGACCAGCTGGAAAATGGTCAACTTAAATCGACAATGGTCATATACAAATTCGCAAAACAAAATGAAGAAACCTCCCAAATTGTATCCGGGGAGGCAAATACAATGAAACGTGCGCGTCAGATAGCCAATCAATATACCAGTTTTGAGCTGGCTCCCGGATCTATCCAATTGGCGTTATTTGGTGCGGAACTGGCCAAACAGGGATTGTCACGTTATCTTGACCCCTTGGAACGTGATGCAAAAATATCCGATATGATGTATTTGGCAATAGCAGAGCCAACCGCTGAAAAGATCATTTTAACAGGGAACAAAAATCCGAGAATCAATCTAAATCGTTACCTGAATGATCTCATCAAACAAAATAAAAAGAACAATGTCATCCCGGACGTTAGATTAATTGATTTTTCTAATGAATATTTCAAGATAGGCAGGGATCCGTATTTACCGATATTATCCATCAAGGACAACCAACCAATTATTTCATCAGTTGCTCTATTTTTGGATGACCAACTTGTTGGCAAGATACCATTGGATAAAGTTTATTTAATTTCCATGTTGCATAAACCAATCAAGAAATTGAATATACAAGCCGCGATTCCATTAAAACCATTCAAGGAGCACATGAAAAAGCAATCAACGAAGCAGCAAAGTAGAAAGTATGCTTATGCTGACTTATCCCTTCGTAAGGGGAAAGCCAAAACAAAATTGCTTGATAGCCAAAACTTGAAGTTTCAAACGAATGTAAAACTCAGTGTGGATTTAATGGAATTGAGTGAGGAAATTGATTTGCGAGATCCAAAGGTCATTAAAAAATTTGAAAAAGAGATTGAAAACGAGGTAAAGAGCCAATATGAGAAGTTATTGGCCTACACACAAAAGTTAGGTGCCGATCCCTTTGGTTACGGGGTTGTTTATCGCACCCATCAAAAAGGAAATAAACCCGGCAACGATAAATTACATGAGATTTATCCAAACATAGATGTTGATTTTAATGTCGATGTCCGGATTCTACATCATGGAATTATCCCATGATGGGTGGTCAGTCCCTCATCGATTAACATGCTAAAGCGATGAGGGCTTATCCCCTATTTTGGTGGCTGATCGGGGTGTGATCCGACACGCATGCCGCTTTCCAGCTGATCCAATAATCTCATATCGCCATCGTCAAGCTGAAAGTCAAACACGGTCATATTTTGTCGCTGCCGTTCTTTGTTCGTTGACTTTGGAATCACAATAAAATCGTGCTGCAGGTGCCACCTGATTATTACTTGTGCCGGCGTTTTGTTGTACTTTTTGCCAATTTTCATAAGAACCGGATCATCCAAATACTTTGCCCTGCCAAGTGGAGACCATGATTCAACGGCAATTCCATGTTCCCGACAATAAGTTGTTGTCTCTCTTTGTTGCAACTTGGGATGAAGCTCAATTTGGTTGACGGCAGGTGCGATCTGCTGGGTAGCTGCCAGGGTTTGCAAATGGTGATCCAGGAAGTTGCTGACCCCGATCGCTTTCGTCCTACCATCCTGATAGAGTTTCTCCAACGCTTTCCATGTTTCCGGGAACATATCTGGAACCGGCCAGTGGATCAGGTAAAGATCAACATAATCAAGCCCGAGCCTTGTTAAACTGGCTGCAAACGCTTGCTGCGCCCGTTCAAAGCCTTGCTGGTCATTCCATACTTTGGTCGTGACAAAGAGCTCTTCCCGGGGAATTCCAGAATCTTGGATTGCTTTACCTACCCCCTCTTCATTCCCATAAAAACTCGCCGTATCAATATGCCGATAACCAAGTTCCAGTGCATGTCCAACCGTTTCATATACATCTTCAGCAGGCACTTTGTATACACCCAGCCCCAATTGCGGAATGTACGTGCCATTATTTAGTTGTTTTTGTGTTTGCATATCCATCATGTTTCCCTCCTTGTCCTCTAGTATATCACGATGAACAGGTAGAAAATGAAGTGTGTATTTTGAGTAAAATTTGCCTAGCCAGATATTCTAAACGTAAGAGGTGAAGTTTAGGAGAAGTTATTTTTACTTGCTGTCCTTACCGTCCCACGGTTGAGGATAGCTATTCTGGGTAAAAAGGCATTTAAAAATTTCTGCCGGCCGCCATAGTTATGTGTATATTCACCAAAGCACTTGATCAGTTCGGCCAAAAGAAAAATGGCGGATATGTTATAAAGAAATTAAACCGCTAAATGGTGTTAAATTTGTAAGTCGCTCCAAACTAATTACGTTGGCAAAATTGACAAAACTCCAGTACTTGGGAATTGATTCGATACGAGTATTACTTCTTTATGGGTTTCAATATATGATCGATTTCACTTCCAAAGAAAGACAAATAAAAACAGCTAAAATATTACAATTTTGTAAATGGGAGACTGTCCCCTGTTGTAGTAAAATATTAAAGTGTTAAAGCAATTATAGATGAATGGGTGGAATGTAAGGTTGTGTTTACGCAGCATGTATCTGTCCGTAAAATAATGTCAGGTACCCGCACTACTAACATGGGCGCCTGACACCAATTCAAAAACATCTATTTGATCAATTTTAATTCAACCGGAACGAAGTCGTCTAGTTTTTCCCCATCGAGTACTTTAGCTGCTGTTTCAACAGCTTGTTTTCCGATTAGATCCGGCTGCTGTGCAATAGTCGCAGCCATGTCCCCTTCCTTTACCGATTTAACTGCATCATCTGTCGCATCAAAACCAACAACAACCACATCATCCATTCCTTGTGCTTGCAACGCCTCGTATGCTCCTAATGCCATTTCATCGTTTTGAGCGAATACTGCATCGATATCCTTATGGCTTTGGATGATATTCTCCATTACGCTCAATCCTTTGGTTCGATCAAAATCACCAGATTGACTTGCAATTATTTTGATATCCTTCTTCTTATCAATAACATTGTGAAAACCTTTACCACGTTCCCGTGTAGCGGAAGCACCAGAAACACCTTCCAGTTCTACTACGTTTCCTTTATCTTTCAACCTTTCGCTTATAAACTTCGCTGCCATTTCTCCGCCTTCTACGTTGTCAGAAGCAATATGGGTAACAACTTCTCCCCCATCAGAACTGCGATCCACGGTAATAACAGGAATATCCTCATCATTAGCCATTTGAACAGCGGAAGCCACCGCTTCAGAATCAGTCGGATTTACAAGCAATATATCAATATTTTGCTGCAGCATATCTTCAATATCACTCATTTGTTTAGAAGGGTCATCTTGTGAATCTGCTGTTACAATATGATGTCCAGCATCTTTTGCGGCTTTTTCCGCCCCGTCACGCAATGTCACAAAGAATGGATTATTCAAAGTAGAAATAGATAATCCGATTTTAATATCTTTATTTTTTGTATTGTCACCATCACCTTCAGACTTTCCAGGCTGATCCAAAGAGCAACCCGTTACCAGCATCATAACCAATACTACTAAGCCCATTAGTTTCACATATTTTTTCATCATAATCCTCCCCAACCTATTGTTTTTTAGATTGCCTGTCCAATAATACAGCTAACAATATAACTGCACCTTTGACGATTTGTTGATAAAAAGAAGAAACATTCAACAAGTTCAACCCATTGTCAATGACACCAATAATCAGGGCACCGATCAGTGTACCTAATATTTTTCCTCGGCCACCCATCAAGCTTGTCCCTCCGATAACCACCGCCGCAATAGCATCCAATTCATATGAAGTCCCCGCGGTTGGCTGGGCGGAATTAAGTCGGCTCATCATAATTATGCCAGCAAGAACGGACAGCATCCCTGTTAAGGCATAAACCCAAATTTTGACACGATCCGCCTTAATACCGGATAACGTCGATGCTTCTTCGTTACCACCAACTGCATAAACTTGTCTTCCAAAAACCGTGTTCCTCAGAATAAAAAACAGCACCAAAAATATAATCAGCATGATGACGACCGGAAATGGGATGCCAAGTAGATAGCCTTTACCGATCATTTGAAAACTGAAGCTATCCGATAGTCCTGTAACAGGTTTTCCGTTTGTGAAAACAAGCGTTGCTCCGCGAAAAATCGTCATCGTCGCCAATGTTGCAATGAAAGGGGCCACCTTTCCTTTCGTGATGATCAGTCCATTGATGGCACCTAATCCCAAACCAATCAAGAGTCCAATCAATATCGCCAACATTGGGTCCATTCCACTTGTCAACATACCCGCCGTTAAGGCACTGCCCAGTGCAAGCAAAGATCCAACTGACAAGTCAATCCCTGCTGTTAAAATAACGAAAGTCATCCCGAAAGCAATTAGTGCATTAATAGAAATTTGTCTAAGTAGGTTTAGGATATTGTTCATTGTCAAAAAGCTGTCACTTAAAATACTGAGTATGATCATAATGAGTATTAACCCGATAAGTGGACCAATTTTTACGAGACGACTAGCCAATGATTTATTCAATATATTCACCTCCAGTTGCTAATGTCATAATTTTTTCCTGGTTTGCTTGTTCTCTGTCTAAAAACCCGGTGACTTTCCCTTCATGAACCACCATTACCCGGTCACTGACGCCAATTACTTCCGTTAATTCAGAAGAAATCATGATAATGGCAACTCCATTTCTTGTTAATTCGCCCATTATGTCATAAATTTCCGTTTTCGCACCAACATCTACTCCTCTGGTCGGTTCATCCATAATAAGCAACGTTGGATGAATACTAAGCCATTTTGCAATGACAACCTTTTGCTGGTTTCCGCCACTTAAAGACTTGGCAGGCTGTTCACTACTCGTCGTGCGAATCATCAATCTTTCAATGAGTTGATCCACGAGTTTCTTTTCATCCTGTTTGGAAATCACACCGGTTTTCGAAATATCTTTCAAATTGGTCAATGCCATATTTTCCTTAATAGAAGCATCAATCACTAATCCCTTTGTCTTTCTGTCCTCCGTTATAAAGCCGATGCCTGCCTCAATCGCATCCCGCGGGTGCTTAATATGCAATTCTTTACCATTGAGTTTTACACTGCCGCTTTTCATTTTTCGAAAACCGAAAATGGCCTCCATCATTTCAGACCGCCCGGCACCCATAAGCCCAGCGACCCCGAGGATTTCTCCTTCACGGACTCGAAAGGAAACGTTTTCAAACCATCCTGGACTGGACAATTCGTGAGCCTCAAATACGACCTCCCCGATTTTCCCCTCTCTGTTTGGGAACCGATCCCCTAATTCACGCCCTACCATCATTTTTACAATTTCTTGAAAAGACGTGTCTGAAATATTTCTAGTGCCGATCGATTCCCCGTCCCGCAATACTGTTATCCGGTCGCAAATTTGAAAAATCTCCTCCATACGGTGAGAAATGTAGATGATACTAACCCCTTTTTTCTTAAGTGAATCAATCACTTCAAAGAGACTCTCAATCTCACGCTCCGTTAGTGCCGCTGTAGGCTCATCCATGACAATCATTTCAGCCTTTGTTGCCAATGCACGAGCAATTTCTACCAATTGCTGCTGTCCGACCGATAGATTACTAGCGATTTCATTGGGATCAATATTGGTAACTCCCAAATCTTCTAGGCTCTTTTTCGTTCGGTTTTGCATTTCCTTTGTATCCAAAATCCCGAACTTCTTTGTTAATTCCTTCCCCATGAACATGTTCTGGGCAACGGTTAGATACGGGATGATATTCAACTCCTGATGGATAACACTGATGCCCTTCTGCTCCGCTTCCTTGGGATTGGCAAAATGGACTTGTTTTCCCTTCATCCTTACAACCCCACTGTCTTTTGGATAGATACCTGTCAGGATTTTGATTAAAGTAGACTTCCCTGCACCATTTTCACCCATCAATGCATGGATTTCGCCACTTAACACTGTAAACTGAACATTGTTTAACACCTGATTTCCCGAAAATGATTTACTAATATTTTCCATTTCAACAAAAGTGGTACGGGGCATTTTTCAAACTCCCTTCTTAAAAAATCACGCCTGATTGAAGGATAATATTTGCAAAAGGTGTATTTTATCCTGTACGAATAACTGCTTTTGCATCTAGTATCTTCTTTTTCAGCAACTCGCGCGAAATGTATGCTTTCGGTATTGCGTCACGACTATCCAGCACTTGTACATGCAATGATTGATTTTCTACTTTTATTTCGTCTGCCATAGTCATTTTTTCAATCTCCATATCACCCATCACCGCTTGCAATACAGATAAAAAGTTCGGTTCTCCTTGTGTAATGGATAAATCTATACACCACGTTCCATCTGGTATGGGTATAGCCCACAATCTGCTATGATAATACTATCCGTGTGGCCCATTTTTGCCAATACCGCAGCTATTTCTCTATTTAATATTCCTTTCTTTTTCATCAGCATCATCTCTTCTCCCCGCTATAAATCTCTCTAGTTGTATTCGTGTTGGCATCCCGTTTTGCGCGCCGATTTTTGTTACGGATAAAGCAGCGGCAACCGCTTGATTTGCACCCTTGCCTCCAGGATAGGTAGCAAACGACCTGCCTAAGACAGTTTCTCCTTGTATTGGCGCCATATCGGCTGTAGTAGTCATATTCATATTTATACTACCTACCACACGTATATTTGGGGTTCTCATTTTAGTTTACCTCCTTGCCGATTGACGTTCGATCAATGCTGCCTTGAATTCAACCGAACCCATCATTTTCTCTGGTTGATTAATTTGTTCCATCAACATTTCTGCAGCTCTTGCCCCCATATCATAAATGGGCTGTGCCATTGTCGTTAATGACGGGGTTGTCGTTTCCCCCAGGGATATGCCGTCGAATGCAATAACGGATAAATCTTCCGGCACTCGTATTCCCAGCGATTGTGCTGCTTTTAATACGCCAACTCCCATCAAATCGTTAGCTACAAATATACCATCTGTTTGTGGGTTGGCAGTTAACAAATCAATTGTTGCTGAGTATGCTTCTTCAAATGTATAATTGCCCGACTTGACATGCGTCTTTGTAAACCAGCTTTCCTTCTTGACAACGGCCAAGTAACCCTCCATCCGTTGCACAGCATTTCGAACATTTTTCGGACCGCTGATATGGGCAATTTTCGTGCAGCCAATAGCTTGTAAGTAATGAACCGCTTCCCGTGCACTATCGTAATTATTCACGGTAACAGATGGGAAGCTATCGTTGATTTCCCGATCAACTGCAATAATTGGAAAATTAGCATTGACCACATGTTCGTTTGTCATCGTGCTGGATACAATAATAATGCCATCTATTGATTTTTGACTTAACGTATTCAAATATGCCAGTTCTTTTTGCAGATCATCATCGGTATTGCATAAAATGAAAGTATAGCCGTGTTTTGTTGTGATATCTTCCACTGCCCGGGCTAATTCGGGAAAATATGGATTCATAATATCCGGAACAAATAAAGCAATCATTTTCGACTTACCTTTAAACAAACTCCTCGCCACATCGTTTGGCCGGTAGTTCAACTTTTCAATTGCCTTTTGAACCCGGTGTTTGGTACACTCATTAACATTTGCCGATTCATTTAGCACGCGCGAGACGGTGGCAACTGAAACCCCGCTAGTGTAGCAACATCCCTTATTGTAGCCATGTATCCAACCACTTTCTATTTGAATGATAAACGTAGTGTAACCCGTTACATAAATAGTAAAAAACAAAACGGGTTAGAAAACATGTAACCCGTTAACACATAGAATAAAACGTTTTCATTCCGTTTGTCAATACTTTTTTTATGTATGAGGATGATCATTTATAATTGTCTCTTGGACAATTTCCCTGAAGACATCCTGTTTTAATAACAGTATCTCTGGAACAGCTTCGATAACGAGGTCAGCAGTTGAAACGCTTGCAATACTAGTTGGTGTTATTTACCCTTTATATTTGCATGTCGTTCTTTGAGATCGTTCAGATGATATAACCAAAACAAAGGACTGTTTTTTATACCTACGGGCGATGCTTATTTCTTACTAAATAATTACAACCCGTCAAAAGAGGAAGACAGCTTAAGAAAGTAATCCCTCATAAACCGGCTGTGGGATTGTTTATTGTGGGTATTATCGGAAACGATAAACATTCTGGTTCATCACCATTACGACTCCCCAATCATCTTATTAATATTGTCCTGGTTATCATCGATCCACTTTTGGGCAACTTCTTTTGCATCCGCCCCATCATAAATTTTGTTGGTTAGGGGTACAGTGCTTGTCCAAGCGAATACACCAAATTTAATCATCCCTTCATCCTTACCATCGTCTTTTGCTTCGATATCTGTTGAATACAGGTAGCGATTAATAATAACAGTAAGACAATGATAAAGCTGCCTATGATTTTTCTTTTCACAATGATCATCCTTCCAGAATAATTGTAACTTTCGCTGTCCGAAAACCACAGAAAAAACACGAGAATATGTTTTTCTTTTTTAGGCAATGATTCCATCTCACTTGGAGCTGTATCTTTTGTGATAGTTAATTTTTGAAGGAAGAAAAATACAGTTTTAGTGGATAGCGGAAACAGTTGATGAGAATGGGTGCCGGGGAGGTAAAACATTTGGTTAGACGTAAAACGTATTCTAAACTTGGCTAAGGTGTCTGACCCCAAACTCGTAAGGCTGGAAACTTGGAATAATTTCATATATAATGGATATAGATAAAGGGAGAAGCGCTATCAACACTTCTCCCTGCAACTACTACCCTCCGGGGGGGTGGTTGTCAACAATTATTTACATTTATTGAAAACCACCCTTTTTCTTTCGACGGAGCAGGGTGGTTTTCTCCTTTTCAAGAAAAGCCTTCTTAAAGAAGTGCGTACTGATTGCACGAACAATTCCTTTTAGAACTTCTCTGAAAAAGTCGAAAAACGTTTCCATGATTATCACCTCCTTTCCGATCGATAATGATCAGGAAAGAAGTGCGACAACCAACCACCCTTACCATATACAGTTGCTACTTTATTTTATCACACATTAACATGGTATCATTTAATCATTTTTCGACAAAACATGACATAGTTCAGAAAGCGACAGGCGCCCTACAACATTAAATGCCTTTTTGGGGATCATATAAGAAAAACCGGGCAAACGCCGCCAGGTCCTTTTCTATCCACCAAGACTAGAGAAAATCTGTAATTTATATTCCTGTCCATGTATGCCTTTATAATACACTGGATACATTTCTCCCCCACATTGTTCACAGGTGAATCTCGGTGGTGTAGTCTCCTCCATCCATTAAGTCATAAGGAATTTCCTCCTCATCATGACACGTCAAACAATGATAATTGACAAACGTCTTCTTGGGACGCAGATGGTCGCTTCCTTTTTGCCGTTGAATCATGGTCTCCACTTGGCAGAGCGAAGTATTTGTATGATCCGGTACTGATGCAGATCGGCGAGAAATATAAAAAATTAACCGTTTCATATACCTCTTCAGCATGCACTTTGTATACGCCCAATCCCAATTGTGGGATCTTTATGCTATTATTTACTTGTTTTTTCGTTTGCATATCCATCATGGTTCCCTCCCTATTTTCCAGTTATCGTATCAATGACCAACTTCCACTGCACTCGACCGTTTCTTTATTGGTAAATCCCTTCTTAAATGCCAAATGAATCATTTTCTGTGTCTTTTTGCTAATCGCTTTTGATAAATCGTTTGGTTTATACACTATTTTAATCCTCCGCTAATTTATGAATCCTTGTTCAGTATGCGGGATACACGATTTAAAGTAAGCACCTTTCATAAGGTTGATAAAAGCAGACAAATGAAGCTAGAACTATTATGATAAAATATTACAATTTGATTACAGTTATGTCTTATCTATTCAATATATCTGAAATTTTGCTACAATTAATATATATTCATATCGGAGGTGTCCACGATGAATCCTGTCATATCATATATTAAGCTGACCCAAGAGTTCAAACACAAATTAGGGAGAGACTTAACAAAAAAGGAAAGTGATTTCATAAAGTGGATGGTACATCAAGAACTGGAAAAACAAAGGAAATCCGGGGAAAAATACCCTTCGTAGTCGAATACTGCAAAAATAAAGCAATGATAGGAATGCATCTGCCCCTTTATCAAACTTTTATGACAGGAAGGGATAAAAGGATTGACTCTATGATAGATTGTTACATGAAAACTATACTCCCCTTACAATACAATCGTCACAAATGCCTCATTACATAGCGCTGTCTGTGGATCCAAATATTTTGGACAGATTTTTTAATTCTTTGGCGTCATTCTGTCACGCCTCTGTTTCCCGACAGGATTCCCTCATTGCTAAGAAATTTTCACTCCTTAAACCCAATGCTATTAATCAACTGGGCAATTCGTTTTGGCGACTCATCCATGCCGTTTGCAACCCATTGTTTTATAACATAAATGCTCCCGCTGATGAGAAAGGTTATCGCATATTCGGAAATATCTGCATCTACATCATCGTTGTTAACCAAACTTTGAATCAGAAAGGACCGAGCAACGTCCATCACTCGTTGTTCAAAGGAATGAGCGGTATGTTCATTGAGAAGTGTTTGGATTATTTCATATTTGGAGACAAGATATTCTAGGAGTTTTTCGGTCATCTGTAGTGCTTCTTGTTCCAGCTCGAAATTATATTGATTTAAATAAGCGTTAAGATCCGTGATGATTTCTTCTTCTATTTGCTCGAGCAAGTCAAATTGATCTTTGTAGTGCGTGTAAAAGGTAGAACGGTTAATATCAGCCTGTTCGCAGATTTCTTTAACGGTGATTGCGGAAATTGGTTTGCTCTTCAAAATAGCAATTAAACTATCCTTTAAGACTTGTCGGGTATATTTCTTTCGTCGATCGAGTTTTTTGTTCATCAAATTGTCACACTTTCTTTTTACTTTTTGCCAACATAATTACGGCATGTGTTGGCTTTTATACTTAAATTACAAAACTGTTTGTTGTAAATCCAACACGGTGTCGTATATAATATTATCGTATTTGAACAAATGAAGCAATAAAGTGAAAGGATGAACATAAGACCACAATGACAGAACGTATTATAAAGCATAAAAAATCGATTGTCATCACCTTTATGGTTTTGACGATTGTCAGTGTGGTGGTGCAGTTTGGCGTCCCGGTCAATCATGATATGGTCGACTATCTACCGGATGATGCACCATCCATGAAGTCTATGGATGTGATGGATAAGGAATTCGACGATGACGTGGCCAATACACGGGTTATGATAAAAGACGTCAGCATCCAAGAGGCCCTGGCATACAAGGAAAAATTGGAAGCCATTGATGGTGTTTCCGGCGTCATGTGGCTTGATGATGTGATCGACATCAAGACACCAATTGAAATGGCCGATACGGATACCGTTACATCGTACTATAAAGATGGCGATGCACTGTTCTCCTTTGAAATTGAAGATGGAAAAGAAGTGGAGGCAACAGATGCCGTCTATGATTTAATCGGCAAGGGCAACGCGATGTCGGGGGATGCACTGGATACAGCACTCTCGCAGAAGATGACGGGCGAAGAAGCGATGAATGCCGCATTAATTCTCATTCCCATTGTGATTTTGATTCTGCTGCTATCAACAACATCATGGATGGAACCGATCTTTTTCCTGACAGCCATAGGAGTCTCCGTTCTAATAAACATGGGGACGAACATTTTTATTGGGGAGATTTCCTTTGTGACACAGGCTGTCGCACCAATTCTGCAATTGGCCGTATCCCTTGACTATGCCATCTTCCTGCTCCATAGCTTTACCGATTATCGGCAGACGGCTAAAACTCCGGAAGAAGCGATGAAACTGGCAATGAAGCGGTCATTCCCAGCCATCGCAGCGAGTGCATCGACTACTGTTTTCGGGTTTATGGCCCTGATGTTTATGAAGTTTGGGCTTGGTGCGGATTTAGGCCTGAACCTGCTGAAAGGAATCATACTAAGCTTCATCAGTGTAATGATTTTCCTCCCGGCACTCACGTTGATCTTGTACAAATGGATTGATAAAACGCAGCACCGACCATTCCTGCCAAGCAAATATAATATTGGGAAATATATTATGAAGCTGCGTATTCCGGTCTTATTGATTGTGGCAATTCTTATTGTACCAGCCTTTTTGGCGCAAAGTCATACGAACTTTCTTTATGGAACCGGAGAGCATCCGCATGATACAAGGGCCGGTCAAGATGCTAAGAAAATAGAAGATGTATTTGGTAAATTTACACCAATGGTTCTATTAGTTCCAAAAGGAGATCTGGCACGAGAAGAAGAAATGGTGCAGGATCTGGATGAACTGGATGACGTGAAAAGTACAGTTTCCTATGTCAATACCGTTGGTGCAGGCATACCACCAGAGTATCTCGATGAGTCGGAAACCGAACCATTCTTTTCGAAGCATTTCAGCCGGATTACCTTAAATACCACAACGGATACGGAGGGTGACGAGGCATTTGCCCTTGTCGATAAGGTTAAAGAAATTGCCGCTGATTATTATGGTGATAAATACCATGCTCTGGGAGAGAGCGTTACCCTATACGATATGAAGGATATTGTGGAAAAGGATAATACATTGGTCAACTTACTGACGGTGATTACAATCGCTATTGTTTTGCTTATTACATTTCGGTCCATTTCCTTCCCGGTTATCCTATTGCTAACGATCGAGACGTCAGTATGGATTAATTTGTCATTTCCATACTTTAGCGATTCACCGCTTGTTTTTATCGGGTATTTGATTATCAGTACGGTTCAACTGGCGGCAACGGTTGATTACGGGATCTTATTCACCGAAAACTATACGCTGCTCCGTAAAGAAATGAGTGCTATCGATGCCATAAAGAAGACCATTAATGAGAAGATTTTCTCCATTGGAGTGTCCGCATCTATCCTGTCCAGTGTCGGATTTATTTTGTGGGCAACGTCATCCGATCCAATTGTCTCATCGATTGGTCTGTTGCTCGGACGTGGTGCATTATTGGCGTTTCTACTTGTTGTGTTGTTACTGCCAGCACTGTTGCTCGTATTTGACCGCGTGATTGAAAAAACAACCTGGAAACCAAATTTTTACAAAAGGAAAGAAGAGTGATTCGATGCGATTCAAACAAATAGCAACTGTAATGATGGGTACCGTTCTGGTGTTTGGCTCGCTTCCTGTTTCTGTGTTCGCCAAGGACAATGAGAATGGAGATACGGGATCCGGCAAATACTCCACAAAGGATGAAGCCATTTACGGCAATTTGGGAGCAAATGGAACGTTGGAGAATATGTATGTGGTAAACACGTTTCACGTCACAAAACCTGGCAAAATTACGGATCACGGTAATTATACCAATGTTCGCAACTTGACTAATTTATTGGATATCAAACAGACAGCTGACAATAACGTCCATTTTCAGGCGGAAAAAGGCGATAATGACTTTTATTATCAAGGTGACATGGACAATCAGCCATTACCATGGAATATTGCTATCACCTATAAGCTGGATGGAAAAGAAGTGGATCCGGATAAATTGGCTGGAAAAGACGGATCACTGGAACTCCAGATAAAAACCTCCGGCAATGATGATGTCGATCCAACGTTTTTCGAAAACTATATGATGCAAATCTCTCTGACGCTTGACCCGGCTAAATTTGCGGATATCCAAGCCCCGGATGGAACCAAAGCCAAATCCGGTAAAGATACGCAAGTGACATTTACCGTCATGCCCGAAAAAGAAGAAACCTTCATTGTATCTGCTCATGTAAAGCATTTTGAGATGGATCCGATTGACATTTCGGCAACGCCCGCTTCCATGCCGATTGATGATCCAGATTTGGGCGATGTGAAAGGTGACATGCAGTCATTGTCTGATGCTATTAAGAAGATTAATAGTGGTGTCGGCGATTTGAACAGTGGTATTTCGAATCTGAATGATGGGGCGGCGGATTTGAGCAACGGTTCGAGCAGCTACCTGAATGGCATTAATCAGCTGGACCAATCATCAGGAGAACTGGTTAACGGGTCTTCGGAAATTAATGATGTTCTCCAGCAAGTAAGCGAGGCGGTGCAGGGTGCTCCTGAAGATGCTCCGGACATTAGTCAGCTTGAACAATTGCCTGATGGGATTCGTAAATTAGCAGACGGCTTGGAGCAATCTGCTGACGGACTTGATCAATTGCGTGATAACTATCATAAAGCATACAGCAATTTGGATGATGCCATGAACGAGATTCCAGCTGGCGATATTGATGAGGGCCAATTGAAGAAACTACTTGGAAGTGATGTCGATCAGGAAGTCGTCAACCAATTGATTGAAACCTACAAGGCGGCCCAAAAAGCCAAAGGAACGTATCAAGCGGCTTCTGAAGCATTCGGTGCAGTGACGGAAACATTGGATGACGTTTCTGATTCAATAAGGGAAATGGCTGACAAAGCAAAATCCACTGCAACTGAAATTGAAAACGGCATGGACAACATGAATGGGTTGGATGCGCTGAAAGATCTGCAGTCGGGAGTATCGAGTCTCGCATCCCAATATCAGTCCTTCCACGATGGTTTAGTGCAGTATACGGATGGAGTTAGTGAATTGGCAACTACCTATCAAGATATTAATACCGGTATCCAAGGGCTGGCCGATGGTACTTCCTCTCTTAAAGATGGCGCTGGTGATCTGAAAGACGGTACAGAAGAACTGGAAGATGAGACCAGTGATTTGCCCGGTGACATGCAGTCCGAGGTAGATGAAATGATGGATGAATTTGATACATCTGATTTTGAACCGAAATCGTTTGTATCTGACAAAAATACAAATGTCGACGTTGTACAATTTGCCTTGAAAACCGAACCGATTGAGGTAGAAGAACCAGATAAGAAAAAGGAAACAAAGGACGAGGAGAAAGGTTTTTGGGAACGATTCATGGATTTGTTCCAGTGAAAGACTCCAAAAAAAACAGCCATGCTTCATTCGTATAAAGTAAATTGATAAGGAAAAAATGAAGTGTTGAAAAACAGGAGTGGGTTCTATCCTCACTCCTGTTTTTTCTACTTTTCTACTAAAAAATCTCTGCCAAATCAATAGAAAACCTGCTAAAAACTTGGATGTGATTTCCCCCGTCCCGCATTGTACGTCATTCGGATCGCAACTCAATATCATAAGGTGCCGGAAATAACTCGCAATCCCTTCCATCAAGAAAGTTCCCGAATGAAAGCTGCAACTTACTGGAAATCCGCTGGTGTTTCGTCGATGGTGATGGGGACATATAAACGAGTCCATCAATATATTCCAGCAATGCATCATCTTTTTTGCGAATTTGCCAGTATTCATCTACTGTCATCGGATCATTGCGATACAGATACATACCCTTTTCACACTCCTTTTCCCTATGAAGTTTTGAGCATCCTCTGTGTTACTTCCCTGCTTGCTTAATAATCTCAATCACCCGATTTTTAGCTTGTTCACTTTGATACTTTTTCATATAATCGATCATGATTGGTGCCTGTTCTTTTAGACGGAGCAGCTCTTGAACCAGGTTATCCGCTGAAATTCGTTCTTCTTCCAATACCCGGGCATATTTCTTCTCATGGAACGATCTGGCGTTGACAATCTGATCCCCCCTGCTTGCTTGTCTTGACAATGGAATCAATAGCATCGGTTTCTGCAATGCCAAAAATTCAAAGATAGCATTGGATCCGGCACGTGATAACACAAAATCGGTAGCGGCAAACAAATCCTTCAACGCTTCATTCACATATTCAAATTGGACATATCCATCCCGGTTGATGCTGGAATCAATTTTACCATTTCCGCAAATGTGAGCAATTTGAAAGACAGGTAACAAGTCGTCCAAACTCTCCCTTACTGTGTTATTGATTTTTTCCGAGCCACCACTGCCGCCCATGATAAGCAACACTGGTTTCGGGCTTTTAAATCCACATAGTTTCAGCCCATTTTCCCTGCTGCCCTGAAATAGTTCATCCCGGACAACGGCACCAACGTATTCTGCTTTCTTTTCCGGCAAATAGTTCATGGTTTCCGGGAATGTTGCCAAGACTTTTTTGGCAAATGGAATAGCCAGCTTATTCGCAAGCCCTGGCGTGTAATCCGATTCATGGATGATTGCTGACACACCGCGTAATTTAGCAGCCATGATGACCGGTACAGAAACAAATCCGCCTTTGGAAAAGATAACTGATGGCTTTCGTTTACCAATAATCCGCCATGCCTGCATCGTTCCTTTTAACACTTTAAAGGGGTCTTTCAGATTTTCTTTGGAAATATAGCGACGTAATTTTCCCGTGGAAATCGGATGATAGGTTACACCTTCCAATTGTTCAATCAAGGTACGTTCGATCCCTTTTTTTGATCCAATATAATCTATGTCCCATCCTTCTTGCCGGAACACAGGAATCAATGCCAGATTCACAATAACATGTCCGGCAGTCCCCCCACCGGTAAAAAGGATCCGCTTCTTTTTCATAAAAATGTCTTCCTTTCTAAAGAACAAAGGTGGAAGCGCCCGGTTAGCAACGTACAAACTGGAAGACTCCTGACGAGATAAAGGAAACACGATGAGCGATCAGCGAATCGATGTTGACTTATCGTAGGAAGGCGTCTGAAGTTTGCTAGTTGCTGGGCGCTGGAGCCAGACGAGGCTCGCCCTGTTCTAAACTGAGTAAAGCGCAAATTTTCATATTTTCTTTTCTAATCTTAAAACGAATATGCTGTTGCGATCATCTTTAATCCTACTGGAAAATCAACAAAAACGGAAGAAAAATAACCCGTGCCAGGCACGCGAACATTCTGAATAGTTTCGGTTCCTGGCACGCATATATTTATCGCAGTGTAACTGGCTGTAAGACTCTCACTTCAAGAATAGAGAAAATATAAAAATTCTAAGTGAGAGATCCAACAGCCAGTAACGGCCCAATTGGTTCAACTAACCTTCAGTGGGGGGATGAAAAGAAAACCCCACTGAAGGAAGTTTCACTTTATAGAGGATGTTCAAAAAGTCCGGTAAAAATGACACGTCGAATTTCGTCGTTGGCTTGCTTTTCCGCTCCTCATGTACCTTTTATGTACACTCCGGTGCTCAAAGCTACGCCGCCTTGAACTTCTCGGTCCTTTTTATCCTCCTTTTTGAACACGCACTTATAAGAATAACCCGGCAACGGTTGCTGATAAAATGGAAGCAAGTGTTGCTCCAACCAACAATTTCAGGCCAAATGACGAAACTTGCGCTGCCTTTTTTTGATCAATACCTTGTACAGTACCGGCGATAATTCCAATCGATGAAAAGTTGGCAAAGCTCGTCAGGAACACCGTTACAATCCCAATTGTTTTTTCCGACATTTGCCCAAGCATCGATTGGAAATCAAGCATGGCAACAAATTCATTGGTAACAATTTTGGTTCCCATCACGCCACCAGCTTGAATGACCTCACTTGGCGAAATACCCATTAAAATCCCGAGCGGTGAAAGTATATAACCAAGAATTTCTTGCAAAGTGACACCCGCGAAAATGAGCTGGATCAGCCAATTCACCAGGTCTAGTGACGCAATAAAAGCAATCAGCATGGCAGCAACGATTAATGCTACCTTCCCCCCGTCCAGTGCACCATTTCCCATTGCTTCAAAGATACTTCCATCTTGGGAAACATCTTTCACATCAACCTTATCCTCGGCTTTAGGTACCTTGACCGGTGCAATAATTGATGCGATCATCACTGCACTAAACATGTTTAGCGGCAATGCAACCAGTACATATTGCGCCGGAAGAATTTGAATGTACGAACCAACAATGGATGCCGACACCGATCCTATCGCCGAAGCACTGACAATATACAACCGGTTTTTATCCAAATGATGAAACTGCGATTTAATCGCCAATAGCGCTTCTGACTGACCGAAAAAAACACTGTTCACCGCGTTAAACGATTCAACCTTTGGTACTCCGGTAATTTTAGACAAAATTCCGCCAATATATTTAATAATCAATGGCAAAATTTTCAAGTAAGTAAGAACAGATAAAAGGGTAGAGAAAAATATAATTAATAATAGAACATTAAAGAAAAACACACCACCCTCTTCCAAATTAAAACCACCCACAACAAAATTAATGCCGTCTTGGCCAAATTCTATCAACTTATTAAAACCGGCAGAAATACCATTAATGATTTTTTGGCCCATTCCCGTTGAAAACATAAACCAGGTGATCAGCAGCTGACACACTAACATAACGATAATTCCTTGGTAATTAATATTCTTCTTGTCATTCGACATCAAATATGACAAACCAAGAACGACAATAATTGCAACAAGTCCCAGCAGAATATCCACGGGCAACCTCCTCCAGACTAAAAATAATTGTAGAATACACATACAATTGTAAATGCTTTGGTTTACACCGATCGACAAATTACAACCCCATACGTTTCCATTCAACATTTTAACAAGATATCCGCCACTAGGCAACTAGAAAGTGTAAACGGTTCCTTTCCTCCAAACCATTACAGCTTGTTTTCTCCTCTTGATACGGACTATTTGTATTGCTCAGCTCAATCAAAATGAATCACTCCTACAGATAATCCTAGTGCGCTGGGAAGAAAACTATTTGCAGGACAAAGATGACCCCAAATAGGTAAAGAATCCAATGAACATCTTTTCCTTTGCCACTTACCAATTTCAATAAAGGGTAGGTTATAAATCCGATCGAGATCCCTGTAGCAATGCTTGACGTCAATGGCATTGTCAGGATAATTGCAAATGCCGGAAAAGCCTCGTCGAACGATTTCCAATTGATTCGTGCCAGCCCTTCCATCATGAAACAACCTACAATGATTAATATCGGAGCAGTAATCGCAGACAAGTCGGCAATCGCACCAATAATCGGCGTAAAAAATATCGAAATAGCAAACAAAATAGCGACAACAACCGAGGTTAACCCGGTTCTTCCCCCTGCTGCTACACCTGACGTTGATTCAACATATGCCGTGGATGGACTGGTCCCAAACATGGAGCCGATGGTTGTTGCCGTTGCATCAGCCATTAGCGCTGATTTGGCTTGTGGCAGCTTGCCGTTTTTCATAAAACCAGCCTGTTCAGCGACCCCGATTAACGTGCCCGTCGTGTCGAAAATTGTGACAAGTAAAAAGGCAAAAACAACTGTATAGAGCCCATTACTAAACACACCGGAAATATCTATATCGAAAAACACGGGAGCTGGTGGCGCAGAGATAAATCCATGAAACGACAATTGCCCAGTAAAAAAGCCAATAACACCGGTTACGACCATCCCGATAAACAAGGCTCCCGGTACATTCCACGTCATTAGAATTAATGTGATAAACAGCCCTGCCAATGTTAATACAGTTCCGGGAGCATGTAAATCACCAAATGCCACCATTGTTTCTTCATTAGGTACGACGATTCCGGACATTTTCAATCCCATAAAAGCGATAAACAAGCCAATCCCGGAAGTAATACCGAACTTCAATGATGGCGGAATGGCTTCGATTAGCGTTTCGCGCAATGTCGTCAAACTTAAGATAATAAACACAATACCCGCCAAAAATACAGTTCCAAATATAACCTGATACGATAAACCTTGCGTAGCTACCACACTGGCAAAATAAGCATTCATTCCCATCCCTGGTGCAATGGCAATCGGATAATTCGCAAAAAGCGCCATGCATAACGTACCTATGACAGCTGATATAACGGTAGCCATAAACACTTGATTAAACGGTACGCCCGCAGCTGATAGAATAGCCGGATTGACAACGATAATATAAACCATCGTCAAAAAAGTTGTCACACCGCCAACTATTTCAGTTTGGATATTTGTATGATTCTGTTTTAATTTAAATAATCTTTCCATCACACACACCTTCATTTACGAATGATTATAGCAACTATTTAATATAATATTCGTTTTACGTTATTTATGCAATAGACATTTCAGAAAAAAATGAGGCTGGGACATAACTAGCCAAAAATAGTAAATAAAAAGGTTCCAAGCAAATCAAAAGTTTGCTTGGAACCTTTT